>NZ_JBFTSL010000030.1:0-47372 GCF_056400005.1 Arthrobacter sp. 01L42
GATTGGCCGCCTCCGGTTCCCAGCATTTCCGCTGGTCTCCCTCGCGGCGACTTAGAAAACAATACACCCACCACGCCCCCACCGCAACTCCACCCCCCACACCCACCCCACCACCCAAAAACCCCGCCACCACAACCCAAAACCACCCGACCAGGCCCGCCGGCGTCGTAAGCCAGCAGTGTGTGGTGCGTCACCGCCGAAGGGAACAGTGGGGGGCGTGAAACCGCCAAGTCCTTAAACGCGAGAAGGGCCGGCAACCAAATGGTTGCCGGCCCTTCTTCAAGCCACTGGCTTCAGGAGTCCTGAATTACCAGGAAGACTTCGTGATGCCCGGGAGCTCACCGCGGTGAGCCATGTCGCGGAAGCGAACACGGGAGATGCCGAACTTCTGGAAGGTACCGCGCGGACGGCCATCGATGATGTCGCGGTTACGCAGACGTACCGGCGAGGCGTTGCGGGGCAGCTTCTGCAGGCCGAGGCGAGCAGCTTCGCGTACTTCGTCGGTTGAGTTGGGATCAACCAGAGCCTTCTTCAGTTCGAGGCGCTTTGCAGCGTAACGCTCGACGATGACTTTACGCTGTTCGTTCTTAGCGATCATTGACTTCTTAGCCATGTGTTTAGCGCTCCTCTCGGAATTCGACGTGCTGGCGGATTTTGGGGTCGTACTTCTTCAGGACCAGACGGTCCGGGTCGTTACGACGGTTCTTGCGCGTCACGTAGGTGTAGCCCGTGCCCGCGGTCGACTTCAGCTTGATGATCGGACGTACGTCCTTATCCTTTGCCATTAGAGCTTCACTCCTCGTGCCAGGATGGCGGCGACGACTACGTCAATGCCGCGTACGTCGATGGTCTTGATGCCACGAGCAGAAACCTGCAGCGTGACATTACGGCGCAGGGACGGAACCCAGTAGCGCTTCTTCTGGATGTTCGGGTCGAACCGGCGCTTGTTGCGACGGTGCGAGTGCGAAATGCTGTGTCCAAAGCCCGGCTCGGCTCCGGTCACCTGGCAGTGTGCTGCCATGACGACTCTCCTCAAAAAATAAATGAAACGGCTAACGGAGTTCCCGTTGACCGTGCGTTGGGCGGCGTCCGCATCCGGCTCCCTCCCCCAACCGTCGTTGTCCGCGGGATTCAGACGGCACAAACCGTCTACTTCCTCACTGCGGCGAAGATTGTGGGCCACGGGCACCTGGCGCCGGCGATCTGTTGGACCGTCATTGCGAAGTGCCGGGATGCTGGGCGAATACAGGAATGCGCGCAACTTGAGCCCCTAACTACCGGCCTCCAGGACCGTCGATTTTTCAGACGGGTCCTGCCAACCGGAGCAATTGCGCACGCTCCGCGCCACCTAGCGCCTACCAAGTCTACGAGTTCGGCGATTTAAAGACCAATCCGGCGCTGAATGGTGTATAGGGTAGCGCCCCACAGCCAGTGCAGGCGTCGGGCCGGTGCCCTCCCGAGTCATATGCCCGACGAAGGCTTTTCACAGCGAAATGATAGGCAGGGGGGCAATTCTGGATCCATGAACACACAACTTCTGACGAACCGTCCCGGGATTCGCCGCAGCTCCGGCGGCGCTGTGAACCCCTTCAGGGCGCAGTACCGCCGGCGGTTGCTAAGAGCGGATCTGCTGACGGTCCTTTTCTGGACGTCGCTGGCCGGCGCGGTCGCCTTGTGGCTGGCCGACGGCGGAATGGCCGGCTTCTCGACTCCAGCCGGTTCCTTCACCGCGCTGGGGATTGTAGCTGGCCTCGCCGGCATGGACCTTGTGCTTCTCATGCTGCTGCTGGCGGCCCGAATCCCACTCATCGACCAGACAGTCGGCCACGACCGCGCCCTTGAGTTTCACCGCAAGCTGGGCAAACCGGCCCTGTACCTGCTGCTGGCACACGGAGTCCTCATTGCGATCGGCTACGGCATGGCGGAAGGGCTGGACCCCGTCAGCGAGTCGGTTGCCCTCTGGGTCCTTGTGCCTGACATGTGGCTGGCCTACATTTCCATGCTCCTGTTCATCGCCGTCGTCGTCACCTCCCTGGTAGCCGTCCGACGTCGGTTCCCTTACGAATTCTGGTACGCCGTCCACCTCCTGACGTACGCGGCCGTCCTGACCTCGCTCCCCCACCAGTTCAGTGTGGGCGGTCTCTTTGCCGAGGGAACCTGGCAGCGCTGGTACTGGCTGGCCCTCTGCATCGCGACCGGCGCCGCGCTCCTCTACTACCGGGTGGTCCAGCCTGTGGTGGCAACATTCAGGCACCAGTTGACCGTCAAGCGCGTGGTGCGGGTGGCCCCCGGGGTGGTCAGCATTGAGATGTCCGGCCTTCGACTGGACGAGCTGGCGGGCAGTGGCGGCCGGTTCTTTATCTGGCGGTTCCTGGCTCCGGGCCTGTGGTGGCATCCGCATCCGTTCAGTCTGTCCGCCGAACCTGTCCACTTCGACGCCGCCGGCCAGGGCACGCTGAGGATCACTGTCCGCAACCTGGGCAAGGGGTCATCCCAGCTGGCGTCGCTGAAGCCCGGCACCAAGGTGGCAGTGGAGGGACCGTACGGGCTGTTCAGCACGTCCGCGCGGAGCCGCACCCATGTGGTCATGGTGGGAGCCGGAATTGGCATCACGCCGGTTCGTGCCCTGCTGGAGAGCACGCCATTCCAGCCCGGCAACGCCACTGTCATCCTCCGCAGCCACAGCGAATCCGAGCTCTACCTGGGCGAGGAGATCCTCGATCTCTGCCGGCGCCGCGGCGCCACGCTCTTCCACTTGACCGGCTCCCGCCCGGCCGGCATCCAGACCTGGCTTCCGGAGCACGCCGCCCGTGCCGGCCACCGGCTTGCCAGTTATGACCCGAAGATCGCCGACGCCGACGTGTACGTCTGCGGCCCCTCCGCCTGGGCAGACAACGTGCTTGAAGACGCCCGCGCAGCCGGCGTCCGGGAAGACCAAATCCACTACGAAAGGTTCGACTGGTGAGAACCCGCGCAGCAGTTTCAGCCGCCCTGGCCTCCGCCGGCATCCTCATCGCCGGCTGGCAGTCCGGCGTCCATGTAGCCGATACCGGCAGCTCCGTCGCAAGCGCGGCCGCCGGGACCACCGGGTCCACGGGTTCGTCCGGCTCAAGCGGAACGTCCGGCTCCACGGGTTCGTCCGGCTCAAGCGGAACGTCTGGCGCGTCGGGTGCGGGCACCTCAGGGGCCTCGGCCAAGGCCGTAGGGACGTACCCTGGCTCGGTCGTCCAGACCCGGTTCGGCTCCGTGCAGGTGCAAATCACGGTTCAAGCCGGAAAGATCACCGACGTCACGGCGCTGCAGCTGACCGATGCTGAACGAAAGTCCGTGCAGATCAGCAACCGGGCCGCCCCGCTCCTGCGCGCCGAAGTGCTCCAATCCCAGTCCGCGGATGTGCAGACCATCAGTGGTGCCACGGTGACTTCCGAGGCGTACTTGAACTCCCTGCAGGCGGCCCTCGATGCAGCCAACCTCTGAGCTGGGCGGCTCTGCCCTGCGGGCCAGGACGTTTGGCTCGATGGGCACAGTCATCAGCCTGACCGTTCCAGCGGGGGCCGTCCCGGAAACTGTGGGCGGGGAGGGCGGGCTCGACGCCGCAAGCGCCGCCGTCGAGCGCGTCTTTGCCGGGTTGGACGAAACGTTCAGCCTGTACCGTCCCGATTCGGAGGCGAGCCGGCTGGCGCGCGGCGAGCTTTCCCTGCGGGACTCATCCGCCGCGATGCGGGACCGCTACGCGGAGGCGCTCGGCTGGCGGCTCAGGACGGAGGGCGCGTTCTCCCCGGAGCGGCCCGACGGTGTGCTGGACCTTTCGGGGCTTATCAAGGGCTACGCGATCGGGCAGGCCGGTGAGGCGTTGCGGAGCCGCGGGATCACCGACTGGTGCCTTAATGCCGGCGGCGACGTGTTGGTGATGGGCTCGCCCGTGCCGGGCAGCGGAACCGCGTGGGCGGCCGGCGTCGTTGACCCGCTGGACCGCTCGGCGCTGCTTGCCGCCTACGAGCTGGGCGGACCTGGCCCCCGGTGCGCCCTTGCGACGTCGGGCTCAGCGGAGCGGGGTGACCATATCTGGGCAGCAGGAGCCGGAAGCCGGACTGCGGGCTCCTCCGGCGCCGGGTTCGCCCAGGTCTCCGTGGCCGCGGCAGACATTGTCACCGCCGATGTGCTCGCGACGGCGATCGTGGCCGGCGGGACCGCGATGCTGCACCGGGCCACGGACGGTTGGGAGATCGATGTCCTCGCCGTCCGCCGCGACGGGGAACTGCTCGCGACGCCGGGGTTCCGCGCCTAGGGTGCCGTTCTAGAGGTGGGTCAGCTGGCCGTACTTCGGCTCCAGGCCGTCGCCGGACGACTTGCCGGTGACGCGCCGGACAACCCACGGGCCGGCGAATTCTCGGACCCACCGGGCATTCGCGCGGAGGGCGTCCACCCGGCTCAGCTCGGGAACCGGCGTCATGGGCGGGACGTCAATCGAGTGCTCGTGTGCCAGCACCGTGAGGACGCGCTTGGCCATGTTCGCGTGGCCGGCGGCAGACATGTGCATCCGGTCCGTGGCCCACATGCCCCAGTCGTAGTACTCGCTGAAACGCCAGTAGTCGACCAGCAGGGCCCCGTGGTCCCCGGCGATGCCGCGAACCAGTTCGTTGTAGATGGCCGTACGGCCGCGCATGGTGCCGAAAATCTTGGAACCCCGCGCATCGAAGCCGGTGAACATCACCACGGTGGCGCCCGTGGCCGTGAGCTTGCGGATTCCGGCATCGTATTCGGCCAGCAGGTCATCGATGTCGACCTTGGGCCGGAGGATGTCGTTGGCGCCAGCGTAGATGCTGACCAGGGTGGGATTGAGGGCGACGGCGGCATCGACCTGTTCGGCCAGGATCTGGCGGAGTTTCCGTCCGCGGATGGCAAGATTCGCGTACCCGAAGCCGGGATCGGCGGCGCCAAGCCCCTCTGCCACCCGGTCCGCCCAGCCCCGGACACCGTTGGGCCGGGTAGGGTCGTCGTCGCCGACGCCTTCCGTAAAGGAGTCTCCAAGGGCTACATAGCGGGACGTGAAATCCATGGATCCAGTCTGCCAGCAGTTGCCGTGAGCAACAAAGACGGTGATGCCCGACGTCGGACTGCGGCGCCTTCGGCTGTCGCGCTTAGATGTCGCGCAGGATCCAGTGGTCGTCGTCGAGTCGGGCCACGATCTTTTCGCCGATCCGGGCCAGGTCCGCGACGTCCTCGGGGCTCAGGGCGTCGAGGAACAGTGAGCGGACCGCCTCGACATGCCCCGGGGCGAGTTTCACAATAGTCTGCATTCCGGCATCGGTCAGGTGGGCCGTGGTCACGCGGGCGTCGCCCGGGTGCGGCCTGCGCTCCAGCCAGCCGCGGTTCTGCAGCTTGGTGACCACATGCGAGAGCCGGGACAGGGAGGCGCTGGTGCGCGCGGCGAGCTCACTCATGGGCAGGAAGCGCCCTTCGGCCTCGGAAAGCATCGCCAGCACGTTGTAGTCGAACAGGGAAAGCTTGCCCGCGGCGTGGAGCTGGGTGTCCAGGGCGGCCGGCAGCATGGTGTTGATGCTGAGCTGGGCCAGCCAGGCCCGGCGTTCGTCGGCGTTGAGCCAGCGGGGTTCTGTCATGGCTACATTCTAGGAGACTGGAAGCTTGACGATTCAACTTCAGCCGGGCAATTCCGGAAAACTTCCCGCCTGTCCGTGGCCAGCTACCGGTAGGCTGGCCGCATGTACGTAGTCTCCCTGACATACAAAGTCCCCGAGGACATTGTGGAGTTCCATCTTCCGGCGCACGTGACGTGGCTGCAGGCAGCCTTCGACGACGGCGTCTTCATGGTCGCGGGGCGCAAAATCCCCCGCACCGGCGGTCTGTTGCTCTCGAACGCGGACCGGGCCAGCCTTGACGCCGCCCTGGCCAAGGACCCGTTCTACGTCAACGGTGTGGCTGAATTCGAGGTCATGGAGTTCCACGCCAACAGGGTGGCTCCGGGCTACGAAAACCTGCTGGACAGCTAAGGCCCGGCGGCTACCCGGCCCCGGACTGGCCGCTGGCGCGCTGGTCGGGCAGCAGTTTCTTCAGACCGCCCTTGCGCGGGACCCGCACGGGTTCGGGCCAGCGCGGCCGGAGCTGATCGCCGAGGGTTACGCCGCGGAGCTTCCGCCCGAACAACGGCAATACCCAGTCGCGGACCCAGCGGCGCTGCCGGCGTTCCCACTCCCGCAGGCCCGGTTTCACGGGCGGTTCCCATTCCCTGGGTTTGATCTTGTGCGGCACGCCAAGGTGGTCCAGGACCTGTGAGGCGAGGTATTTGTGGCCTGCCTTGGACATATGCAGCCTGTCCGAATCCCACATCCGCGGGTCATGGAAGGCGTCGAAGCACCAGTAGTCCACCAGCACCGCGCCGTAGCGGCCGGCGATCTCGCGGACGCGCCGGTTGTAGAAGGCGTTGCGTTTCTTCAGCGGCTCCAGCAGCGCCGAGACCTTGACGTCGAAGCCGGTGAAGAGCACCAAGGTTGCCCCCGTGCCGGCGAGCGCAGCCACCAGGGACTCGTAGTCCCGCATGAGGGCCCCGATGTCCGTGCCGAAATCCAGGATGTCGTTGCCGCCCGCGTAGAGCGTGACGAGGGTCGGCTCCATGGCCACGGCGGGACCAAGCTGTTCGCCGGCGATGTGGCGCAGCCGTTTGCTGCGGATGGCCAGATTGGCGTACTCCCACCCCGGCTGCGCCTTGGCCAGCCTCTCCGCAACCCGGTCTGCCCAGCCCCGCACGCCGTTGGGGAAGCGGGGATCGTAGTCCCCCACGCCCTCGGTGAAGGAATCCCCCAAGGCAACAAAGACCCGCCGCCCGCCTCGATCCGGAAGCAAAGGAACTGAACCCATCCGTCCAAACTAACCCCCGCAAAAAGCGGCCAGGGAAAGGGAGAGTTAACCCAAGGTGACCGACCGAGCGAGCCGCAACCGCAACCGCAACCGCAACCGCAACCGGCGAGTGTCCTTAATGTCACCCGGGCCGCACTGAAGGTAACCCACCCCCAAGACCGCAATCGCCGCTTTGCAAAGGAGCGCATCGCCGACTAAGGCCGCCCGCGGCCGCAGGAGGTGTCTAAGCGACGGCAAAGCAGCGATTGCGGGCGAAGCCGCACAGCAACCTGCACAACGGGAGCGACGGCAAAGCAGCGGTGGCGGGCGTAAGCCCGGAAGGACCTGCGGGAGCGTCAGGGCAAGAACCGCAGGACCTGCGGGAGCGTCAGGGCAAGAACCGCAGGACCTGCGGGAGCGTCAGTTAGAGCTCAGCTTTCCCCTGCCGCCAGTACCCCATGAACGCGACCTGTTTCCGGTCAATCCCCACGTCCCGCACCAAGTACCGCCGCAACTCCTTGACGGTGCCCGCTTCGCCGGCGATCCAGGCGTAGAACGGCAGTGCCCCGGTGGGCTTGTCCGGGTTCTTGCCGGCTCCGATCATCGCGGCGTCCATCCGGGCGGGGGTCTCCCAGAGGATGTCCTGGTCCACGTTCACGTCATCGGGTTCGGGCCCTGCCCCGCCGCCGGCCGCAGAATCAGAGGGCGGCCGGAGGCCGACCCAGCCGGGTTCGGGAACAGCGGCGCGGACGGCTTCCTGCAGGAGTTCGCCGTGCGGACGTGAGCGGCCGATCGAGGCGCCTCGTGCCAGCCAGGTGATTTCGACGTCGGCGTCGGACCTCAGATCCAGGAAGTCCCCGGGCTCGGGGACCTCAAGAAACGCATGTCCGCTGATGTAAGACGGGAGGCTTTCCAGGATGGCGCTGATGGCCGGGACAGCGGTCTCGTCACCGGCAAGCAGTACGCGCTGGGCCCGGCCCGGCCGCCATTCGATGCCGGAGTAGGTCTCCGCCGTGACACAGTGCGCGGCCCGGTTGTTGGGTCCAATGAGGGTGAGGGCGTCGCCGGGCCTGGCGTTCAGGGCCCAGTTCGCGGCGGGTCCGCCGCTTCCGGCGGCGTCGAAGTGCATGACAAAGTCGACGTCGATCTCCGGATACACGGAGTCGAGGCGTTCCTGCCGCACTGTGTAGGTGCGCATGGAGCCACGGATCGCGGGATCCATGGCCAGCCATTCCTGGTACCAGCCGGACTGCTCCATGTGGAACACCGGCAGCGGCAGCTGGGTGCTGTCCCCGGCAAGGGACGGGATCATCAGCTTCACGCGCAGGTCCAGGGTTTCGCCGTGGACGCCGAAGCCACGCAGGGAGTATCCGCCGAAGGTGATCCGGCGGAAGTTGGGGCTGAGCTCCTGCACCGCGGCGACCGTCACGTCGAACGCCAGGGTCATTGGTTGGGTGGGCGGCTGGCTGCTTACCCCAGAGGGAGTACGGCGTATCCGCGACTGGCTGCTGCCTGCTGCAGTGCCGCCCGTTGCACTGCCGGCTGTTGCACTGCTGTTAACTGCCCTCATAGGACCAACTCCAGGGTTGCTGTTTCTGCTTTTGGGAACTCGGCGTGGTGCCGGCCGAGCGGGATGATCAGTGGTGTGCCGGAAATGGGGTCGGGCAGCACCCGCGAGTCCAGGCCGAAGACGTCACGGACCAAGTCCTCGGTGACGACGTCGGCGGAGGTGCCCTCGGCCACGATCCTGCCGCCTTTCATGGCGATGACATGGTCCGCATACCGGGCCGCCAGGTTTAGGTCGTGCAGGACGATTGCCACGGTGGTGCCGCGGCGCCGGTTCAGGTCCGTGATCAGGTCCAGGACCTCCACCTGGTGGGCCAGATCCAGGTAGGTGGTTGGCTCGTCGAGCAGCAGAACGTCGGTTTCCTGGGCCAGCGCCATCGCGATCCAGACGCGCTGGCGCTGCCCGCCCGAGAGTTCGTCGACGTTGCGTTCGGCGAGCTCCAGCGTTTCGGTGGCTTCCAGCGCACGGTGCACAGCGAGGTCGTCACCCGTGCTCCAGCTGCGGAAGAACCCCTGGTGCGGGTAGCGTCCGCGGCCAACGAGGTCGCGGACCAGAATTCCGTCGGGGGCGGTGGGGTGCTGCGGGAGCAGGCCGAGGATGCGGGCGAGTTCTTTGGCCGGGCGGGAATGGATGTCCTTGCCGTCCAGGGTCACGGTGCCGCCAGCCGGCTTCAGCAGCCTGGACAGGCCGCGGAGGAGCGTGGATTTACCGCAGGCGTTGGCGCCCACGATCATTGTCACCTTCCCCTCGGGAATCTCCGCCGTGAGGCCTTCCACCACCCGGCGCTGGTCGTACTGCAGTGTCAGGTCCTTGGCGTTGAGAACTGCCATGTCAGGCGTCCTTTCGGTTGGCCGTGACCAGGAGCCACAGCAGGAACGGTGCTCCCAGCGCGCCGGTGACCACACCGACGGGAAGGACGGTGCCGTCCAGCAGCAGGGGGGCGATGTTGGCGGCGAAGTAGTCGGCGGCGAGGACGATCAGGGCGCCGACGAACGCGCCGGCCGGAAGACTGGCCTTGCCGGTGAAGCGGCGCGCGATGGGGCCGGCCAGGAAGGCGACGAAGGCCACGGGCCCGGCAGCTGCAGTGGCGCCGGCGGCAAGGGCGACGGCAACGGCCACCACGCCCAGCCGGGTGATGCCCACCCGGATGCCGAGCCCGGCGGCGGCGTCGTCTCCGAGTTCCAGGATGCGCAGCGGGCCGGCGAGGACGGCGGCGGCGGGCACCAGGACCAGCAGCGCCAGGGCCAGCACTCCGGCACGGTCCCAGCTGGCGGAATTCAGGGATCCGTTCAGCCAGATCAGGGCCTCGGCCGCGGTGCGGATATCGGCCCGCGTCATGAGGAAGTTGACCACGGCGTTCAATGCCGCGGCGATGCCGATGCCGGCCAGGATGAGCCGGCTTCCGGCTGTGTTGGCGTGATTGCCGCCGCCAGATCCGAGGGAACCGCTGCGCGAAATTGTGTAGATCAGGACGGCTACCGCCACGGCCCCGCACAGTGCCGCGCCGGACACCGCCGCTCCGGAGGCGCCGAAAACGACGATGGCGGTGACGGCGGCCGCGCTGGCCCCGTAGCTGATGCCGATCACGTCGGGACTGGCCAGTGGATTGCGCAGCATCGTCTGGAACAGGGTGCCCGAGAGCCCGAAGGCAATGCCGATCATGGTGCCGATGACTGCCCGCGGCAGCTTGGTTTCCATCACGATGAAGCTGGCGCCGGGGATCCTCTCGCCACCGGTGAGGTGGGCCGTGAGGATCCTGACGAAGTCCGGGACGGTGACGGTGTAGCTGCCCAGCAGGATGCTGACGGCGAGGAGCACAACGACGGCGAAGGCCAGCAGGGCCGTCCGGCCCATCGACACACGGCCCATCAGCACACGGCCCATCAGCGCACTGCGAAGCGGCCCCACATTGGCGCGGACCGGGCCGGCCGGTTCGGCCAGTTCGCGCTCGGCGGGTGCGTTCTCCCCCAGCTCGCGCCTGACGTTGGCGAGGTCTGCTTTGCTCACAGCCCT
Organism: Arthrobacter sp. 01L42; assembly: GCF_056400005.1. Lineage (NCBI taxonomy): Bacteria > Bacillati > Actinomycetota > Actinomycetes > Micrococcales > Micrococcaceae > Arthrobacter > Arthrobacter sp. 01L42. Next base: position 10,436 of record NZ_JBFTSL010000030.1, read on the forward strand.
GCCCCCTTCCCGCGGCGGACCAGCCACACAAAGACAGGCGCACCCACCAGCGCCGTCATGATGCCCGCCGGGACTTCGCCGGGCAACAGGATGACACGGCCCACCACGTCCGACAGCAGGAGCAGCACCGGTGCCAGGACCAGCGAGAACGGCAGGATCCAGCGGTAGTCCGGGCCGGTCAGGAAGCGGACGGCGTGCGGAACCACCAGGCCGACGAATCCGATCGGCCCGGCCAGCGCCGTGGCCGAGCCGCAGAGCAGCACAATGCCCAGCGCGGTGACGGCGCGGACCAGTCCGACGCGCTGGCCCAGGCCGCGGGCGATGTCATCCCCGAGGGCCAGGCTGTTAAGGATCCGTCCGGTGAACAGCACAATCAGCGCCCCGGCGGCCAGGAACGGCAGCCCGGGCAGCACCACCGACCAGTCCCGGCCGGCGATCCCGCCGACCTGCCAGAAGCGAAACCGGTCCAGGGTGTCCTGACTGGAGACCAGAACGACGTTCATCAGCGAATACAGCCCCGCGCTCAGGGCCGCGCCGGCCAGTGCCAGTTTGACCGGCGTCGCGCCTTCCCTGCCAAGTGACGCGATCAGGTAGACGACGACGGCGGCTGCCGCGGAGCCGATGAACGCGAACCAGATGTAGCCGGTCAGGGACGAGACGCCGAAGACGTAGATCCCGGTGACGACGGAGAGGGCCGCGCCGGCGTTGACACCGATGATCCCCGGGTCCGCGAGCGGGTTGCGGGCCACCCCCTGCATGGCCGCGCCAGCCAGTCCGAGGGCGCCGCCGGCCAACAGACCCAGCACGGTGCGGGGGACGCGGGCGTGGATGACGGCGTGGTCGCCGTCAGCGGGATCGTACTGCGTCAGGGCCTGCCAGACGGTGCCGAGCGGGACTCCGCGGGCACCCACAGCCAGGGACGCCGCGAAGACCAAGACAAGGACGACGACGGCGGCCAGCAGCCAGGCGGCCTGCTTGGCGGCGGCTTTCCTCCCGGCGGGGGCGACAGGTGCGCCGGGCACACTGCCGGCGGGCGCCGTCGCCGTACTGATTGTCATGGAAGCGTGTTACTTCGCTGCGGCGGCGACTTTGTCCGCGGCGCCGGCCAGCTGCGGCAGGAACGTGTCCAGGGACCACGGCAGGCTCAGCGGCGAGGAAGCGGAGATGGACAGGGTCAGCGTGTTGTTCGAGTCGGCAACCAGCGCGCCGGTCTTGACGGCCGGGATCTGGCCCAGCAGCGGGTCAGCCTTGATGGAGTCGGTGGTGGCGGCATCCGGCACCCAGGTCACGAAGATGTCCGAGGTGAGTTCGTTGGCCTTTTCGGCGGACCACGGGATGAAGAATTCCTTGGAGCCCTTGGAGTTGTCCTCGACAACGGATGCGAGCTTCATGCCGATTTCGTTGAGGAAGCGGGGACGGTTGTCGTTGGCGGTGTAGACGTTGACGCCGTCGCTCTTGTCCGGTTCCAGGTTGCCGTAGATGAAGGACTTGCCGGCGATCTGGGGGTACTTGGAGACCTTGTCCTTGATCGTGGCCTCGGTGTCGGAGACCAGCTTGGCGGCTTCGACTTCCTTGCCAAGGGCCTTGCCGATGATGGCGGTGGAGTCCTGCCACGGCGTGCCGTAGGCCAGCTCCGGGTGCGCCACGACGGGGGCGATCTCGCTGAGCTTCTTGTAGTCCTCCTCCGTTAGGCCGGAGTAGGCGCCGAGGATGACGTCAGGGTTCAGCTTGGCGATCTCGGTGAAGTTGATGCCGTCAGCCTCGGAGAACTGGACGGGAGCCTTCGCGGAACCGAACCCGGCGCCGAGCTCTTCCAGTGCGGCGTCCTTCCACGGTGTGGAGCCCTTGTCGTTACCGCCCCATTCGTTCTTAGGCACGCCCACGGGAACCACGCCGAGGGCGATCGCGACGTCGTCGTTGACCCAGGAAACGGTGACTACGCGCTTGGGCTGTTCCTTGATGGTGGTCTCGCCGAAGACGTGCTTGATGGTCACCGGGAAGACGGTGCTGGCCGGCTGGGAGGGAGCGTCCGCCGCCGTCGAGCCGGCAGGTCCGGTAGAGCAGGCGGTCAGGGTCAGCGCGACGGCGGCCAGGAGGGCTGCGGCCCGCCCTGCGCTCTTGCGGAGGCGGCGGCCGGCGGGGCGGCCGCCTGAACGGGTGAAAAGGGCGGAAGCCACGGAACTCCTTAGGTAAGTGATGCAAACCTAAGTAAGGCTAGCCTATCCTTTGTATAATTAAGAAAGGTTTGAGTAACGTAATTGTCTCAATTGCCCTTTGAAGTGCACCGGAGCATCGATGCGCCCCTCGTTGCACTACTCAAGGCCCAGCCGCCGGGTGCGGAATGCGAACTGGACACGAATCCCGGGCTTTGCGAGGATGGGCTCGCCGGATAATCGGAACCGGTGATGTGTTGGGACGGGGGAAGTGAGCATGGACATCGCGACGATGACTGTTGCCACGGTTAGCGGGGTGGCCGCTGTGGCCTGCTACGCGCCCGCGCTCCTGCCAGCCCCGCCCGCGCAGGCCCTTCCCGCGAAGTCCCGGACCAGCACGGACTAGTCCCGCGAGACGCCTTGCCCCACACCGGAGTTGCAGGCTGGCAGTCTTCTGCCCACAATCCGCCTGGCGCGCCGCGCGCCCGTCTGGCCGGAGCCATCCGATTTTCGAAAGTGTCCGTCATGCAAAAATTCACGGCGCAGCAGATCCGCTCGTCCTTCATCAACGCGAGCCGCTCAGAAGCCGCCAAACTCAATCTGCCCAAGAGCTTCGACACCCTGGATTGGGAAGCATTGGACTTCCTGGCCTGGCGGGACGCGAAGATGCCCCTCCGCGGCTATCTCGTGGTGCAGGGGCCGAAGGGTCCCACCGGCATCATGCTCCGGGCCCCTGAAGGCGGGGCCAAGAAGAACCGTTCCGTGCTCTGCGAGCTGTGCCGGGACGTGTTCTCCAAGGACGACGTCCTGCTGTGGGTGGCCAAGCGCGCCGGGCAGTCCGGCCGCAACGGCAACACGCTGGGCACCCTGATCTGCGCCGATTTCCTGTGCTGCCGCAATGTCAGGGTGGAGCCTGCGGCCAACGAGATCAACCCGGACCCGGCCGCGGTCGTGCTGCGGCAGATCGAAGGGCTGGTGGCCCGCACGGCCCAGTTCGTGGAGCGCGTCCAAGGCAATTAGCCCCGGCCCAAGCAACGCGGGGTCACTTACGGCCCATTACGGTGGCGTTTATGGGCCGTAAATGACCCCGCGTTGCTTCAAGGGAGAGGGGTGAGGTCAGCGCAGGACGATGTCCACGGGGTTCGCCTCGGAGCGCCAGGTGCCCTCCGTGCCCGGACGTGCGGCGATCACCGGAGCCGTCAGGACGCCGGAACGGTTGGTGCGCTTGTCCCGGAGGATCTCCGTCACCGAGCCAAGGTGCCGGGAAAGGTCGATGACGTTCTCCGGCGCAGCCAGCAGGAGCTGGAAGCCGAACTCATGCAGCGCCTTGATGCCCGCGCCGGCGAATTCCTCGGAGGCGAGCACGAAGGCCTCGTCCATCATGACCGTGCCGTACGTGGTGAAGCCCTGCTCGGCGATGCCCAGCTGGTAGCTCAGCGCCGCCGCCATGATGAATGCGGTGAAGCGCTGCCGCTCGCCACCGGACATGGAGCCGGTGTCCGCGTGCATGTAGACCTCGGTCTTCTTCGCGCCCTTCGCTGCCCCCTTGGCACCGGCAACCTTGGAACCGGCACCCTGGACTTCGCGGTGTTCCTTGCACTGGATGAACAGGTGGCCGCGGACGTCCAGCACTTCGGCCCGCCAGCGGCGGTCCTCCGGGGTCTGCGAGCCGAGCCGCTTCACGAGCGTTTCGAGCGACTTGTAGCGGGTGGTGAGCTCGGCGTCGTCGTCCCCCTCCGCCCCGGACGTAGCAGCGGACGCCGACGCGACAGTCTTGCCGGGCCGGGTGTGCCGGACCTTGAGCGCGTTCTGGATGGCGTCCTTGAACTGCTTCGCCGTCGCCGGCAGCGTCTGCTTGATGTCGAGTTCCAGGAAGCTGCCCTCGTGGAAGTTGACCTCGGACAGGATCCCGTTCAGCGGCAGGATGCGGCTCGTGATGGCGCGCCGCTCCTCGTCGAGCAGGTGCAGCAGGGTGGAAAAGGATTCGTGCGTCCGCTGGTTGAAGAACTGCCGGAACTCGGCCTCCTGGGCGGGCAGCCCGTCGCTGACAATCGCGTGGTAGCGGGATTCGAACTCCCCCGCGGCGCCGATCGAGGTGCCGTGGTCCGCGGATATCGCCGTGCCCCACTCCCGGACGAAACCCTCGAAAATGCGGGTGAGGCGCTCCGAGGTGGCCTGCCCGCGGGACTCGGCGACGTGCAGTTCGGCCAGGAGCCTGGTGCGGACCTGGTTGGCGAGGTTGTCGAGTTCGTGCATCTCCAGGACGTCACCGAAGCCGGTGAAGTACGGTTCCAGCGCGGCGACGCCGGCGTCCGACGGCGGTGCCTGCGCCAGCCGGGTGCGTGCGGCATCGAGCAGCGCACCAGCGGCGGTCATGCGCGCATCGAGGGCCTTGTACTCGCTTTGCAGCACGGCCGCGGATTCGGTGCTGGACTGGTGCTTGTGCCGCGCGGCTTCGATGCTGGCGCGGAGCGGTTCGAGGTCGGCCTGTGCGGCGAGGGCGTCCTTGAGGCGCTGCTCGATCCGGGCGAGCTCCTCGCCGGCCACGGCGGCCGAGACCTGCTCCCAGGGCCGGTGGTCCTCGGCCACCCGGCGCAAGGCTTCAAGCTGCCGGGTCATGCCCTGGTGCGACTCTTCCCGGCTTTGCGCCAGCTCGGCGGCCTTGGCCAGCTCCTGCTGCAGGTCCTCAACCTGGGCCGCCACCAGTTCGAGCTTGGCGGCATTGTCGAACCCGAGGACGTAGTCCTGGCGGGACGTGAAGCGGTCATCCTTTTCCACCGTGTGGCGGTTGCGCTTGACCACACCGCCCAGGCTCAGGCCCTTGTCCAGGCCGGCGAGCTCGTCCGGGTTTTCCACACACGGGTAGGCGAAGTCGAGGGCAATCCGTTCGCGGAGCCAGGCGCTGGACTGCGCAAGCGCCTGGGCGTGTGGCCCGGCGGGCAGCCCGACATCGGTGAGGAAACTGAGCTTGGTCAGCAGGTCGCGATCGGCCACGTCCTCGACGGCCAGCGCACCGCCGGCCAGGGGCCGCGAGACGTCCACGGCACGCAGCGCCCCGCGCACGGAATGGTCGTTGAGGTAACGGGTGACTGCCGCGAAGTGCTCGCCCGGGACCAGCAGCGTGGTGGCCAGGCTCCGCAGCGCGCGCTCGGCAGCCGGGCGCCACTGTTCCTGGCCCTCGGCAAGGTCGATCAGCTCGCCGCCGAAAGGCATCTGCTCCTCGGGCACGCCCGTGGCAGCGGCAATGGCGCTCCGGTTTTCAATGCTCGACGGCGGCAGCAACGATTTGCGCGTCTTCAGCGAGACGAGCTCCTGCTGGGCCGCGGCGAGTTCGCGCTTCCGGGTGGCGTGGCCATCAAAGGCTTCGAAGCGCAGTTCCTTGAGCGCCTCGGAATCGTCCTGGAGCTCAGCCGAGCGTGCCGCGGCGTGCTCGTGGGCCTGATCCCAGCCGGCGGCCGACCACTGCAGTTCCAGCCCGGCGTCGGTCAGCGCCTTGCGGGTCGATGCCTCGACTTCCTGCCGGAGCTTGAGCCCCACCCGGGCGTTCTCCAGGGACTGCTCGATCGCGGAAATCGCGTTGCCGCCCTGGTTGTTGTACTCGCCCTCCAGCTGGCGCAGTTCCTTGGCGAAGCCGTCACGGACAGCGCGTTCGGCGGCCAGGTCCGTGGCCTTCGCCTGGGCCAGCTCCTTCAGCCGCGCCAGGGTCTTCTCGTGGACTGTGACCGCGAGCTGCTGCCTGTAGGCCTCGAATTCCTCACCTGTTAGGTCCCGCAGCCGGTTCGCGTCCAGGAGCGCCTGCGCGTATTCCTTATTCAGCCCGGGGACGGGGGCCAGCTGGTCGCGCTGCTGCCGGACGTCCTCGAGGCGCTGCCGGATGGACATGAGGTTGCTGAATTCCTCGACGACGTCATCCGCCGCGGCCAGCGTGGCAGGGGCATCGAGGACCTGGTCGCGGAAGAAGGTGTTGACGCTGCCCCCGAGACCCTTGCCGGCCTGGATAACGCGCAGCAGCGGAAGGGCCTGATCCGAATTGATGCCGAGAAGCCGGCGGAATCGTTCGGCGAAGGCCTTGTGGACGTCGAAGATCTGGGCGTCCGGGAAGATCGCGTCCAGCGCAGACTTGGTGAACCGCTTCTCCGCGATGCCCTCGATCGCCGCGAGGTCCAGCGGCTTGTTATCGATCACGTAGTACCGGCCGACGCTGGATTCCGTGCCGTTCTTGGGCAGGTCGAAAAGCGCCGAAACCGTCACCCGCGTGCCGGCGGCGTTGTCGAACGTCAGCGCGACGGCGGACCAGGTCGCGCCGGGGCGCTGGAACGCACTCGCCGAGCCCTCCCCCACGGCCTTGTCGCCTACCTTGCCGCGCATGTACGTGAACGTGGTGCGCTTGTCCTCGACGGCGCCGCCCGCCCGCTGTGCAGCCGCTTCGTTGGAGCGCGGACGGGCGTCGAAGACCCGAAGCATGGCATCGAACAGCGTGGACTTTCCGACGCCCGAATTGCCGGTCAGCAGTGTGCCGTTGCGGTCCACGTGCATCGTGTGGGCGCCATGGAATGTGCCCCAGTTGACCACCTGGACCAGGGCCAGGCGCATCTGGCCGGGGTTGGTGAGCTCGCCCATCGGGAGCATGGTTGCGATGCTCACTTGGTCTCCTCGGCTTCTTCAGTGTGGCTGGGTGACGACGACGGCGATGCCGCCCCCGCCCCTGCGCCGCGCAGCTGATCTTCGATCAGCTCAGCGTGCGGCTCCGACAGGCCCGATGCCACTCCCGGGGCGGCATCGCCGTCGTCGTTGTACGGGTCACCTTGGGCGTCCGCAGCGACTGCGGTGCCGCTGTTCACGTCACGTTCGGCGACGGCATCGCCGTCGTCGTCCGGGTCTTCCTCCGCGTTTGCCGAGGTGTCTGTGTCGAGCTCCAGGAGCGGCTCCGTTCCCGACTGGTCTGTGCTGGCTGCCACCAGGGCTTCGATTTGGGCCGGGATGTCGCCGATGTTTTCGAACGGCAGGGCCAGCGGGAGGGCGTTGGAGATGGTGTAGACCTCGTCCAGGCCCGTGGCGAGCAGGAGCTGGCGGGCCAGGAGCTTGGTGATGGCGCGATTGACGACGTCGGCATCGCGCAGGGCGTCCTGCTGGCCGGTGGGCTGGTAGTGGGCGACGAGTTCGGCGATTTCCTCGCGCGTGATCGTCGGGTCCGTCTGGGCGGTGACGTGCCGGTCCAGGAGCAGGCGCAGGCGGAGCAGGACGATGGTCTCGACCCGGCTCAGGGCACGCTGCTGGCGCAGGATACTGGAACGCGTACTGCCGCCGATCGCCTCGGGGTCAACCGGGCGCAGGACGGCGACCTTACGCTCGTGGTCCAGTTGCAGCGTGAGGAAGAGTTCGGAGAGGCGGCTGCGCAGGATCAGCTGGTTGTCCAGGAGCGTGGTCCACAGCTTTTCGTCGCGGCCGCCGTCGATGTAGGGGCCCTTGAGCAGCTTCACGAGCGCCTGCCGCACCTTCATGGGCAGTACGCCGGTGTCGCCCGGGAAGAGTGCGGCGCCGTCGACAAACGTGTCCCGGGGGGTGACGATGAAGGGGTCGCTGCGGACGTGGGCGCCATCGCTGTCCGCAGGCGCAGACTCGGGCGCGGACTGCGGGTCCGCCGCCGCGGTCTCCGCCGCGGTCTCGGTCGCGGTCTCGGTCGCGGTCTCTGCCGTGGTTTCTGTCGTGGTCTCGGTCAGGGTCTCGGTCACAGTCTCTTCAGTCATGGTCAATCCTTCGCGAGCGTGACGACGGGCAGGTAGGCGGTGCGGGTGGTGCCGTCGATTTGTTCGAATTCGATGGGGCCCCAGGTCCCGCGGTCGAAGCCGGCGCCTTCGTGGAGGGTCTGCGACAACAGGGCCCGGATGGAGTTGATGTGGCGTTCCTCTGCCGGCAGGTGCGCCCAGGCCTCGGTGAGGGTTGAGGCCCCCGCGAGCGCGGCGCGGATGGCCTCCGGCCTGGCTTTGGCGGTCCGGGGCGAGCGCGCCCGGTCCGAGTCGGAGAACGCGATGGGGTCGGCCAGCTTGGGTGGAGCCGCGAATTCGTCAGGGTCGAAGAGCTTGACCATGGCCAGGGACTCGAAACCGGCGCTGAACAGCACCGGGCCGCGGACCAGGCCGGGCCGTTCGCGCTCGTACGGCAGGGCGCGGATCGCCTGCTCAGCCTCCCGCAGGACCTTGCGGAGCCGGACCGACTGCCGGAAGTCGTCACTTTGGACGTAGGTGTTGAGGCTCTCGCTGAGCTTGCCGTAGATCCGCTGGATCTGGCTGTGCTGGGTGCGGAGTTCGGCCACAAGGTTCTTGAGCGTCTCGCGTTCATCGTGGCTGAGCTCGTCCGCGAACTGCCGGCTCAGGACTTCGCCGATCGCCGACCGGAAGCGCAGCTGCTGTTGCGGGTCCTCCAGGAACGCGGTGAAGGAGCGGAACGTCCGGCCTTCGGGGCTCTGCCGCAGCCGCTTGTCGGCCTCAAGCACCTGGGCCATGGTGGCGCCCTTGCTGAGCGATTCCTCGATGATCTGGTTGCGCAGCTCCCCCACGAGCTCTTCGATCCGGTCACGCATCTTCTTGTAGTCCGCGGGCAGGCTGGCCGCGAGATCGAGGATGTTGCCTGCCGCCTCCACAGCCTCGTCGTCGTCGAGCAGCCCGTCGAAATCGCCGGAGCTGATGTCTTCCATCAGCTGGCGGCGCTCGTCGATCTCCTCTTCGAGGGATTCAATGCGTGCGCTCTGGTCCGGGTTGGTCTCGTTGGCGAGCTTCTCGACGTCGCCCAGCAGTGTACCGAGCCGGGAGCCGTTCAGCGTGGACCGCTCGCTGGAGAGGCTGTCCAGGAAAGCCAGGACGCGGGCAGCAGGCTCCGTTACTTCGTAAACGATCTGGCCCGACTGGTTCCGGCGGGTCAGGAAGTTCTTGCGGGTCCATTCGTCCGCGTATTTCTTTCCGGAAAGTGTGCCGTTGGCCGAGCCGCTGTGATGCTCTCCGGTGCCGGGGGCCTGCCGGCGGAGCTGCTCGAGGAAGGCGTCGACGTCGGCGTGGAACTGTTCCAGCGGCAGTTGCGCGCGCGTGCGGGTGAAGGAAGCCTGGAGCACGGCGATCACCCAAGGCGCCGAACGCGTCAGCGCCCAGGCAGGTCCCTTGGTAAGGAGCTCAAGGTCCCGGAGCCGGGTGCTGATGGCGTCGGCTGATGACACGGCGGAACGGGACACGCGCTCTCCTTCGGCTGTAAGGGGATGGTTTGGGGTGGCGTTGCGGGGCAGCGGATTCTAAAAACTGCCAGCTACAAGGTTAACGCAGGGCCCCGTCCGCATTCATCGTTGTCTGGGCCCCTATGTCGGCGCACACTGGAATGACCAGCCGAAGGGAGACGATCATGCGCAAGAGAACGGTCTGGATCACGGGGGCGGCCTCTGCAGCGGTGGTGCTGGGGGGAGCGTCAATTGCGGTCGGGGCCACCCAGGCCAGGGATGTCTGGTCCGGAAGTGCGGGCGCCCTCACCGCCAAGATCGGGAACTTTGAGATCGGTGACGATTCCGATGGACCGGCGCTGAGTGACGCCGACCGTGCCATGGCAACACAGGCCGCGTTGGCGAAGGTGGGCCAGGGCAGCGTCACCGAAGTGGAGCGCGATGACGACTCCGGCGCGGCCTACGAGGTCGAGGTACGCCTCAACGACGGGTCCCAGGTCGAAGTCGCCCTCGGCGCGGACTTCCAGGTCATGAGCCAGAGCGCCCCTGAACACGACGAAGACTGACACCGGGCAGCCTCCCGGCACTGACAAGCGGAGCGACCCCCCGATCGGTGAGGGTGCCGCAACTCAGCCGTGACCTACGCCCCGGTAGCATTTCGATCCCGTATCAAGAGGCCCCCAACGTCCAAAGGACCCTAGTTCAGCACGCCCACGGCACCCTACGCTCGGGCTACTGGTTCAACCGGAGCAATGGTGCAGGGGGAAGAATGCAGTTCGACCTAAGCGCAGTGGAAACCGGCACGATGGTGGTCATTGGAACCCTCGTGTTTGCCGTGATGATCGGCGCCTTCATGATGGTGTCCGCGTTCGCGGCCATGGTTTTGGTCGGTGCCGGCCGGCTCGCCTGGTACCTCGTGGCCGGCGCGGTGGTGGGCCTGGTCCACGGCATCAACCACGGTTGGGACCGGCTGGTCCACCACGCCTCAACGGTGGAGATGCCCGCGGATTTCCAGGTCGACTTCGGCACGGACTTCCGGTCCGACTTTCCGGGCCAGGCCTCCCCTAGCACAGGCACTTACCCGCGAGTAGTATTGCGGGACAGCTAAAGGGTCCTCCACCCGCGGCGGATCCAGGGCTCAAGCCGGTCACCCGGTTAGAGGAGATGCCCCGTGAGCTCCGCCATCGAAGACCCCGCCACCACACCCGGTACTCCAGCGTCAGATTCTCCAACATCAGGCATTCCGATTCCGGCGGCCGACGGGGACGCTGAGCACGTCGGCCCCGACGCGACGGCCGCCGACGCCCGCGCCATTGCCGAGGCCGCCCGCGAAACCAGTTGGACCCAGCCCAGCTTCGCGAAGGGCCTCTACCTTGGCAGCTTCGATTTGTCGCTGATACACCCGTGGCCCGAGGCCCCCGCCGACGACGTCGAACGCGGCGAGGCGTTCATGGCCCGGCTGGCCGACTACTGCCGCACGATGTCCGGGCGCACCATCGAACGCGACGACCGGATCCCGGACGACTATCTCAGAGGGCTCGCGGAGCTCGGTGTGTTCGGAATGAAGATTCCCCGCGAATACGGCGGACTGGGCCTCACGCTCGTGTATTACGGCCGCGCACTGGCCCTGCTGGGCTCGGTGCACCCAAGCCTCGGCGCCCTGATCTCCGCGCACCAGTCGATCGGCGTCCCGGAGCCCGTCAAGGTCTTTGGCACTCCGGCCCAGAAGCGCGAATACCTGCCCCGCTGCGCCGCCGGCGCCGTCACCGCTTTCCTGCTCACCGAGCCCGACGTCGGCAGCGACCCCGCCCGGATGGGCAGCACGGCCGTCCTCTCCGACGACGGCGAGTCGTACCTCCTGGACGGCGTCAAGCTCTGGACCACCAACGGTGTTATCGCCGAGCTCGTCGTGGTCATGGCCCTCGTGCCGCCGCACACCGATGCGGACGGGACCGCCCACAAAGGCGGCATCAGCTCCTTCGTGGTCGAAATGGACACCCCTGGCATTACCGTGGAAAACCGCAACACCTTCATGGGGCTCCGCGGGATCGAAAACGGCGTCACCCGCTTCCACCAGGTCAGGGTCCCCGCTGCCAACCGGCTGGGCCGGGAAGGCCAGGGCCTGAAGATCGCCCTCACCACGCTGAACACGGGCCGGCTCTCCATCCCCGCGCTGTGCGTCGCCACGGGCCGGTGGAGCCTGAAGATCGCCCGCGAATGGTCCGACGCCCGCACCCAGTGGGGCCGGCCGATCGGCCAGCATGAGGCAGTGGGCAAGAAAATCGCCTTCATCGCCGCCAGCGCCTTCGCCCTGGACGCCGTGTTTGAACTCTCCGCGGAGATGGCCGACGCCGGGCAGAAAGACATCCGGATCGAGGCGGCCCTGGCCAAGCTGTGGTCCACGGAGATCAGCTGCCTCATCGCGGACGAACTAGTGCAGATCCGCGGCGGCCGGGGCTTTGAAACGGCGGACTCCCTCGAAGCCCGCGGCGAGCGCGCCGTCGCTGCGGAACAGCAGCTCCGCGACATGAGAATCAACAGGATCTTCGAGGGGTCCTCGGAAATCATGAGGTTGCTGATCGCCCGCGAGGCCGTGGACGCGCACCTGGCGGCCGCGGGAGACCTCGCCTCGGAGGATGCCCGCCTCTCCGACAAGGCGAAGGCCGCCGTCGGCGCCTCCGGCTTCTACGCGAAGTGGCTGCCCAAACTCGTGGCCGGCGCCGGCATGGACCCGCGCTCCTACAGCGACTTCGGCCGGCTCGCGAAACAGCTGCGCTACGTGGAGCGCTCCTCCCGGCGCCTCGCCCGGCAGACCTTCTACGGGATGGGCCGGTGGCAGGCCAAACTTGAGCACAAGCAGGCGTTCCTGGGCCGGATCGTGGACATCGGTGCGGAGCTGTTTGCCATGGCAGCCTGCTGTTCGCGCGCCGAGATGCTGCTGCGGACGCAGCCGGAACGCGGCGCCTCCGCGTACGAACTCGCCGAGGCGTACTGCGAACAGGCCCGTGTTCGCGTCGACGAATATTTCGACCGGCTGTGGCGGAACACCGACGACGCCGACCATGCCCTGGCCCGCAAGACACTGGCCGGGGACTACACCTGGCTGGAAGCCGGAATCCTCGACCAGTCTGAAGGGACCGGTCCATGGATCGCGGACGCCAGCCGGCGCGCCTCCGTCCGGGAGGACCTGCACCGCAAGTACCGCTGACGGGCCGTCGCCACGGATAGTAAGCATCCTTGCTAACCGGATTCCGCCGTGGTTAGGTTGACGCCAGACCGGCGTCTCCAGTGTGCCCGGTCATTCAGCGAAAGTGAGCAGCCCTCATGAGCAGCACCGCAGGCCCCGACGACAAGACGACACAACACGCCGCGCAGGACGACGCCACAACCCGCCCGGTGACAGCAGTCCGCCACGACGACCCCGTCCGCGACGCACCGGTCCGCGATGCTGTTCACGACACTGTCGTGGAAGAGATCCCCACGCGCGAGACGGTAGTGGCCCGCGAGAAGGAACAGTTCGGCGGCATCAAGGTCGGCTCGGCATTCTTCGGCTGGCTGACGGCCACGGGTACGGCCGTGCTGCTCACCGCGCTGGTCGCTGCCGGCGGTACCGCCGTCGGTCTGGCCACCAACACCGATGTGAACGACGCCGTCGACCAGGCCTCCAGCAATCAGACGGTCGGGCTGACCGGCATCATCGTGCTGCTCGTGATCCTCCTGGTCGCCTACTACTGCGGCGGATACGTCGCCGGGCGCATGGCCCGCTTCAACGGCGCCAGGCAGGGCTTCATGGTCTGGATCTGGGCCCTGATCGCCGCGATCGTCGTCGCCGTGCTGGGCCTGGTCGCCGGGCAGCGCTTCAACATCCTGGCCAACCTGAACAGCTTCCCGCGGATCCCGATCAACGAGGGCGAATTGAACACCCTGAGCATCATCGCGGCGATCGTCGTGGCCGCGGTGGCTTTGGTGGGCGCAGTGCTGGGCGGCCTCGCGGGAATGCGTTTCCACCGCAGGGTGGATCGGGCCGGCTTCAGCCCGGCAGCAACGGTTGAGAACCACCCCGTCAGGGACAACTCAGCACGGGACAACTCAGCCGGGCGCCCCTAGCCGCGACGGCGTCAGCCCGGAGGGCTCAGCCGGCAACGACGCCATCTACGTAGTACCAGCGCCGGTCCACCCGCATAAAGCGGCTGGTTTCGCGGTGCAGGCCGCGTTCGCCCTCGTGCCGGTAGTGCGCCGCGAATTCCACCGTGCCTTCGCTGTCCAGCGGGCCGCCGCGGCTGGTGGAGAGGATGTCCAGGCGTCGCCACTGCATGCCGGAATCAAACTCCAGCTCAGCGGGCCGAGTGTCCGGGTGCCAGGTCCGGAGCAGGTACCCCTCGTCGTGGACCACGAAGGCGCTGTACCGGGAGCGCATAAGCTGCTCCGCCGTAGGCGCCTCGGCGTCCCCGCGATGGAACCGGCCGCAGCAGTGCACATACGCCTCGCCCGACAGGCACGGGCAGTTCCCCTCATACGGCGCGGAATATGCCGCTTCCGGAATACTCACGGAGCGGTCCGTGCCAGATGCTCCGGCGGGCTCGGAATCGGCTGCTGCGGCGTGCGTCACAAGATGTCCTTCCGGCGGGCCGGACGACGCCGGCGGGGCTGTCTCCGACTATAGACGCCCGGCCGGCAGGGCCCGTGCCCCGCCCGCGGATAACGGCTTTGACACATATTCGCCACCACCGCCGGGGGCGGCACGGGGCCAGCGAAAAGTACGTATTGTTAAGGGGGCTCCTGCCCGCCGCGTGCTAGCGGCAGGGACCACGCTGAAGCAGGCCGGCAAGGAGAGGTGACATGGAAGATCCAACGACCATTGCGCTGAACCTGACTTTTTTCGGGACCCTCGGCGTGGCGTTCTTCATGTTCCTCGGCCTCTTCCTGGTCTTCGCCGCCACCCTCGTGCTCGCAGGGATCGGCCGGCTGGCGGCAGTCGTTGTCCTGGCCGTCGCCGGGCTCGTCCGCGGAACCCCGGTATCACGGGAAAATGGGGCTGGGGAAGAGCCGGCGCCGCACCGGCCGGCCAAGGCAGCGAAGCCCGCACGCCCCGCCCGGAATGCAGCCAAAAAGGAACCCGCACTGTCGCCGGAGTGGGCGGCCGCCGTGGCCCGGGCAGATGCCCGCGCCGCCGCGAGGGCCAGAGCCGAGGCCGGACCCGCCGTCCGGGTCACCGTCCGGGACCTGCCCGACCCCCTGGCACCGGCACAGGACATCACAGAAGTCTCTGCCCTCGTGCAGTCTGCCACGGACACCAATGGAACACTTGGCTCCGTCCCGCGGGCGTTCAAAAAGCCGCCCATGCCCGCAGCGAAGTCCCTGCTGGACACCGGATCGCTCGTGGCGCTGCGCGGCACTCCGCCGGCCGGGAAGGCCAAACGGCCGGTCCAGGAACGCAAGGCCGGCTGAGCCCTTACCCCGGGCAGGCAAGTCCGCTACGTTGGAACCCATGGAATTCAGATACCTCGGGAACAGCGGCTTCAAGATTTCAGAAATCACGTTTGGCAACTGGCTGACCCATGGCTCCCAAGTGGAGAACGATGTCGCCACCCAGTGCGTCCGGGCCGCGCTCGACGCCGGTATCAGCACCTTCGACACGGCCGACGTGTACGCCAACACGGCGGCGGAGACGGTCCTCGGAGCAGCCTTGAAGGACGAGCGCCGCGAGTCGCTGGAAATCTTCACGAAGGTCTTCGGCCCCACCGGGCCCAAGGGCCACAACGATCTCGGCCTGTCCCGCAAGCACATCATGGAATCCATCAACGGCTCCCTCACCCGGCTGCAGACCGACTACGTGGACCTCTACCAGGCACACCGCTACGACTACGAGACGCCGCTGGAAGAGACCATGCAGGCCTTCGCGGACATCGTGCGGCAGGGCAAGGCCCTGTATATCGGGGTCAGCGAGTGGACGGCCAACCAGATCCGCGACGGCCATGCCCTCGCCAAGGAACTGGGCTTCCAGCTGATCTCCAACCAGCCTCAGTACTCCATGCTGTGGCGAGTGATCGAGGCCGAGGTGATTCCGGCGTCGGAAGAACTGGGCCTGTCCCAGATTGTCTGGTCCCCGATTGCCCAGGGCGTGCTGAGCGGCAAGTACCACCCCGGCAAGCCTGCCCCTGAGGGCAGCCGCGCCACGGACTCCAAGGGCGGTTCACGGATGATCGAGCGTTGGATGTCCAACGAGGTCCTCACCGGCGTCCAGCAGCTCAAGCCGATCGCGGAGGAGGCCGGGCTGACCATGGCGCAGCTCAGCATCGCCTGGGTGCTGCAGAACAAGAACGTGGCCTCCGCGATCATGGGCGCGTCCCGGCCGGAGCAGATCGAGAAAAACGTCGCGGCAGCCGGCGTGAAGCTGGACGCGGTGATCATGGACAAGATCGACGCCGTCATCGGCTCACTGGCCGAACGCGACCCCGCGCAGACCAAGTCGCCCGCCTCCCGCGAGGCCTAGGCCATGACCAACGCTCCTGAGCTTGCCGTCACCGGGTCCACCGGCCAGCTGGGCGCCCTGGTGGCCAGGCTGCTGGCCCAGGCCGGCAGCCAGCAACGGCTCCTGGTGCGGGACGCCGCCCGGGCACCTGAGCTCGAAGGCGCCGTCCCCTTCGTCACCACCTACGCCGAGCCGGAGCAGGCGAAGACGGCGCTTTCCGGGGCGAAAACGTTGTTCATGGTCTCCGCAGCCGAGGCCGAGGACCGGCTGCAGCAGCACTACGCCTTCGTCGATGCCGCGGCCGCAGCGGGCGTCCAGCACATCGTGTACACCTCGTTCTTCGGCGCGGCGCCGGACTCCACGTTCACGCTGGGCCGGGACCACTTCGCGACGGAGGAGCGCATCAAGACCTCCGGCATGGACTACACGTTCCTGCGGGACAACTTCTACCTGGACTTCCTGCCGCTGCTGGCCGGCGAGGACGGCGTGATCCGCGGCCCCGCCGGAGACGGCGTCATGGCTGCCGTGGCGCGGTCAGACATTGCCCGCTCGGCCGTCACCGTACTGCGGGACCCGTCCCTGCATGTGGGACGGACCTATGACCTGACCGGCCCGGAAGACATCTCGCTGGCCCGCGCCGCCGAACTCCTGACCGCCGGAACCGGCCGGGCCATCACCTTCCACAACGAGACCCTGGCGGAGGCCTACGGGTCCCGTGCCTCGTACGGCGCCCCGCCATGGCAGGTGGACGCCTGGGTGAGCACCTACACGGCCATCGCCGCCGGCGAACTCGCCGGTCCGACGACGGCAGTGCATGAGCTGACGGGCCGGGAACCGCTGAGCCTGGCGCAGTTCCTGGCCGAGGCGCACACGCTGTAGCCCCTTGACCGGAAGAGACGGGACCGGAAGGGACGGGACCGGCGCGTCCCGGTGTTGACGGTTTCCGGGCTGCGGCGTAGACCTGAGACCAGGTGATACCTACGAAAACCGGCGGGTCCTTCACAGGAGCGGGACCGGGCCGGTCCGGAAAGAATCGCGGCATGCCATGCCAAAGCAAATGTCCAGACACTCTTCTGTCCTTAAGAGTCCGCGCCGGCAGGCCGGACAACCCCGGGCGCATCCCGGCGAACCGAGCCACGGCCCGCTGACGGCGGAGGAACTCCAACTCGCCGTGCGGAACCATTCCATGCCGCTCGAGGCCCTGCGGAGCGACACCACACCGCCCGGACTGCACTACGTGCTCACGCACTTCGACATTCCGTTCATCGACGCCGAGCACTGGCATCTGTGGATCGGCGGCGCCGTGCAGCGGTCCTTCGAACTGAGCCTGCGGGCCTTGCTCCGGGCACCGAGCATCACCCTCCCGGTCACCCTGGAGTGCGCCGGCAACGGCCGGTCCCTCCTGCGGCCCCGCCCACTGAGCCAGCCGTGGGTACTCGAGGGCGTGGGGACCGCCGTGTGGACCGGTGTCCCGCTCGCCTACCTGCTGACGCGGGCCGGAGTGGAGGACGACGCCGTGGAGGTGCTCTTCACCGGGGCCGACGCCGGCAGCCAGGGCGGCGTCGCCCAGCAGTACGCGCGCAGCCTGCCGATCGAGGAGGCCTTGCGCCCCGACGTCGTGCTCGCCTACCGGATGAACGGCGCAGACCTGCCGCCTCAGCACGGCTATCCGCTCCGGCTTGTGGTGCCCGGCTGGTACGGCATGGCGAGCGTGAAGTGGCTGACCTCGATCAAGGTTCTGACCAAGCCCTATGACGGTTTCCAGCAGGCAGTGGCGTACCGCTACCAGCATGACGCCGAGGATCCCGGAACCCCGGTCACCTGGATCAAGGTCCGCTCGCTCATGATGCCCCCGGGGGTCCCGGATTTCTTCACCCGGAGCCGGATCCTGCCCCCGGGACCGGTGATGCTCACCGGCCGGGCCTGGTCCGGGCAAGGCGCCGTGCAGCGCGTCGACGTCGGAATCGACGGAAAGTGGGCAGCGGCCCATCTGGAGCACCCGGCAGCGCCGTTCGCGTGGTGTGCGTGGTCGATGCCGTGGGTGGCCGATCCGGGCGAACACGAGCTCTCCTGCCGTGCCACGGATGCCAGCGGCGCGGTCCAGCCGCTGGAACCGGAATGGAACTACCAGGGCATGGGCAACAACGTGGTGCAGCGGATCAAGGTCAGCGTGGCATAGCGCCCCCACCCGGGGCGCGGGGACTTAGCGGCCGCGCCGCAGGTGCTCCGCATTCAGTTCATCGAGCTGGGAATCCGTGAGCTCGTCAAAGCCGCGGGCCTCGCGTTTGTCGCTGCGGGAGAAGCGGATGAACATCAGGATGATCAGGGGCAAGTCGACAATTTCGCAGATGAACCACAGGACGTCCCCCGCCAGCTGCTGGTCACGCAGGGCGTTGGGGAACCAGCCCATCGCAGACGGCGTCGTTGCGACGTGATCCAGCACCTGGCCGTTGAGGCGCAGCAGGATCCCGGGCACGGCATCGACCAGCAGCTCGATGAAAACAAACACGAACTCCATGATGAAGAACGCGCTGGAGCGGCGGAAGTCCGCGTCCTCGATGATCGGCAGGGCCATCATCATGCCAAGCAGCGGGACCCCGACCGTCAGGAGCGCCTCGGTCCAAGCGGCTGTGCGGAGGGTGTAGAAGGCCGGAGTCAGGAAGGTGGCGAAGAGGGCAAGGCCCAGGAGCGGGGCGGCCATGGAGTTGCCGGCAAACCGCACCGCGCTGTGCGCGAGCGCCCTGTTCAGCCGGCCGACGCCGCGCGGCGGCAGGGCCGCACGGGCGAGGGAGATGGGTTTTCCCAGGCCGATCAGCAGCGGCACCACGAAGAGCAACAGGGAAATCTTGAGCGTGAAGGCCCACCGGAGCTGCGCGCTGTAGACGCCAGGGAACCCGCACGTCAGCACTGTCAGGGACCCAAGGCCCAGAACATAGAACGCCAGCGTCCGCCACCCGGGATGGCGGTGCCCGCGCGCCGCCGCGGCCCTCAGGCCCAGCGCGTACAGCAGCGCCGAGCCGCCGATCAGGGCGGCGGCGGCCCAGTCGATCTGCCAGGCGGTGAGGACTACATCAAGGGGCGGCACGGGCTCATGATAGATACCATTTCTTGGAAGACGCCGGGCCCGTGCCTGGCCGGGCGGCCCGGGGCAGGCCTCAGCATCCCTCGTAGCCGGTGAGCACCTTGACCTTGTCCGCCGAGGCGGACGACGGATCGAAGGTGTAGCCGATCCACTCCCGCGCGAGCCGCCGTGCGAGTTCCAGCCCCACCACGCGCTGGCCCATCGTGAGGACCTGGCAGTCGTTGGATAGTACGGACCGCTCCACGCTGAAGGAGTCATGGGCGGTCGCGGCCCGGATGCCGTCCACCTTGTTGGCGGCAATGGCGACGCCGATCCCCGTGCCGCAAAACAGGATGGCCCGGTCCGCCTGCCCGTCCCGGATCAATTCGCCCGCGGCGATGCCCACGTACGGGTAAGGCTTGGCGAACTCCTCCGGGGCGTCGCCGCGGTTGACACCGATGTCGATGACCTCGGCCACCCGCGGGTCCGTCCGGAGGTCCGCCAGGATCTGGTCCTTGTAATCCACTCCGGCTTCGTCCGCACCCACAATGAGCCGGATCCCTGCCGCCGGGCTCACGGGCGTGCCCCTGCAGCCTGCCGCACACCGGCAAGGTGCGGACCGAATACGGTGAACACCATCGCCAGGGACGTGGCTCCGGGGTCGGGTGTGCCCACGCTCTTTTCCGCCAGGGGCCGCGCCCGGCCCTTCAGCGGGCGCAGGGCCGCGGTGGCCTGCGCCGCGGTGGCAGCCTCCCGCGCAGCTTCCGCCCAGCCGGCATCCGCGCCGGCCCCTTCGCTGGTGAGCCGGCTGAAGGTCCCGGCAAACGGGACCAGCGCGTCCACCATGGTCTTGTCGCCGACGTCGGCCTTGCCGAGCTCGGCGATCCGGGCGGCAAAGGCTGCCACCGCTGCCGCAAGTTCGGTTGCACTGGGTGCGCGGTCGTTGCCGAGGGACTCGCCAAAGGCCCGCAGGCCGGCGCCCCACAGCACCCCGGAGGTGCCCCCGGCGCTGTCCGCCCACGCATCGCCGGCGGCGGCCAGAGCGGCACCGGCACCGGCACCGCGGGACGCAGCGCCTGCCGCGGCGGCACTGGCCGCATCAATCCCGCGGACCATGCCCCGCCCGTGGTCTCCGTCGCCGGCGATGGCATCGAGGTCGCCAAGGACCTTCTCGGCGTCGTGGATGGCTTCGCGGGCGGCCGCCAGGGCGGCAACGCACTGCTGTGCATAGTCGCGTGAAGCGTCTGCCGCGGCGAAGGCCTCCGGCGCCTCCGTGTCCTCGACCGGGGTCGACTCGTCCGCCTCGCCGCGGGGGAGGGCGGCATTCCCGCGCCGGTAGGCGGGGGTCTCCGCCGGAGCGGTCCAGAGCGGCTCGAGTTCGTCATCGAGCCACGTCACGGTCAGGGACACACCGGCCATATCCAGGCTTGTGACCAGCTCGCCGACTTCCGGCATCACCAGTGTGTAGCCGGCGGCGCGAAGCAGCGGTGCGACGCTGAGCCAGAGGACGAAGAGTTCTTCGTGCTTAGTGGAACCGAGCCCATTGAGAATGACGGCGATGCGGTCTCCCGCACCATGCGGCGTCTCAGCCAGCAGCCGGGACACGAACTCCTGGCCCAGCTCCTTCGCGGGCGGCAGATCCGTGTCGAACAGGCCGGGTTCGCCGTGAATGCCCAGGCCGAGACCCATCTGCCGGTCCTCGAGGGTGAACAGCGGCGCCTCGGCGCCGGGGAAGGTGCAGCCGCGGAAGGCACCGCCGATGGTGCGGGTCAGGTCGTTGGCCTTCCGGCCCAGGCGCACCACCTCGGCGAGGTCGGCGCCGGCTTCGGCGGCCGCGCCCATGATCTTGAAGACCGTGAAATCACCGGCAATGCCGCGCCGTTTTTCCGACTCCGACGGCGGCGCACTGGCGACGTCGTCGGTCACCAGGACGTTCTCCGCTTCGATCCCCTCGGCGGCGAGCCGTTCGCTGGCCATGCCGAAGTTCATGACGTCGCCCGCGTAGTTGCCGTAGGTGAAGACCACCCCGGCCCCGGAATCAGCCGCCTTGGCAACGGAGTACGCCTGCTGGGCCGACGGCGAAGTGAAGATATTCCCGACGACGGCGCCGTCGGCCAGTCCGGCGCCGATCAGCCCGGCGAAGGCCGGGTAGTGCCCCGAGCCGCCGCCGGCCAGCACGGCCACCTTCGGTTGGCGGGGCCGGTGCCGGCGGACGGCGCCGCCGGGCACCTGGCGCACCAGATTCGCATGGACGTCGCAGAAGCCGGCGAGGGCTTCCTCGGCGAAATCGGACGGGTCGTTAAATATTCTGGTCATCGTGGGCTCTTTCAGCTGCTCGCGGTCTTCTCAACGGCGGGAGTGCTAGTGGATGTGGCTTCCGCCGTTGATATCGATGGTGGTTCCGGTGAGGTAGGCGGACTCCTCGGAGGACAGGAACGTGATGACGGCCGCGATTTCCTCGGTGCTGGCGTTGCGCCCCAGCGGAATTCCGGCGTTGATGGCAGCTTCCTGCTCTTCGGTGCTGCCCACGCGGATGTTCGTGTCCACGGCGCCGGGGGTGATGGCATTGACGGTCACGCCGGTGCTGCCGATTTCGCGGGCCAGGGCCTTGGTGAAGCCCAGGATGGCGGCCTTGGCTGCGGAGTAAGGGACCTTTCCGAAGACGCCGCCGCCGCGCTGGGCGGAGACGGAGGACATGTTCACGATCCGGCCCCAGCCGCTGGCAATCATGTCCGGCAGGAAGGCGCGGGTGACAAGGTAGGTTCCCGTCGCGTTCACGGCCATGACCTTGTTCCAGAGCTCCAGGGTGGTCTCGAGGAACGGCACCGGGGAGGTGATGCCGGCGATGTTGGCCAGGGCGCCGACAGCAGGGAGGCTGCCGGAGCGGACTTCGGCGGCCACGGCGTTGTACGCGGCTGTCACGGAGTCCTCGCTGGCGACGTCGACCTCGTAGCCAAACGCGGGAACGGTGAACTCGTTGCCGATCTCCGCTGCGACTTTGGCGGACTTCTCGCCGTCGAGGTCCAGGATCACCACGGCCCAACCCTGGCTGGCGTAGCGGCGTGCAGTGGTGATGCCGATGCCCCGGTCCGAGGTTGCCCCGGTGAGGACGGCGGTGCGTTGGATGGTGTTCATGATGCTCCTTGGGTGGGTGTTGTGTCTTTGATTGAATCGATTGCTCCAGAAGCGCCGTTTTGGCGGTCCAAAAGGGCCGTTTCGGAGCAATCGATGGTTCAGATGAGGTCTGTGATGAAGCTCGCGGCCTTGGCGGCCGCCGCGGGGCGCTCCCCGTGGGTCACGTCCCGGGTCTCCAGCTCCAGGGAGAAGTGGCCGGTGTAGCCGTCGGCCGCGAGGGCCTCCAGGCCGGCGGCGAAATCGGCCTGGCCGTTGCCGATGCTGAGGTTGATGTTCCCCGGCACGGCATCGCGAAGGTGAACGTGGGCGATCCGGCCCTGATGGCGCCTGAGGTAGTCCAACGGATCCTCGCCGGCGGCCACGATATGGCTGAAGTCCATGACGATCCCGACCCCGGAACCCGCCAGCCGCCCGGCCAGCTGTTCCGCGCGCTCAAGGTTCCAGCAGAACCTGAGGAAGTGCAGGGACTCGGTCCAGAGCTCGACGCCGAACACGTCGGCCCGCCGCTTGGCGGCGGTGAGTTGCGCGGCAATGGTGTCCAGGTCCTCGTCGAGGCTGCGGACAGCATCGTGGCCGAGGGCGCCGCAGGGCAGCACCAGCGCCTTGGCGCCCGTGCCGGCCGCCAGGGTGAGCAGCGCGTCAAGGTGCCGGTTCCGCGCTGACTGTGCGTCGGCGTCGAGCAGGGCGTTCAGGTCCCCGATGTCCCCGTTGACCGACCGGACCCGCAGCCCGGAGGCAACCACCTCGGCCGCGACGGCGGCGACGGCATCGGCGTCAAGGTCGTAGGGAACGTGGTCGCACACGCCGGGTAGGGCACCGAGATCTATTTCCTCGAAGCCGAGGCCTTCGATGGTGCGCAGGGCCTCTGGCAGGCTCTGGTGGCGGAAGCTGATGGACGAGCAGCCGAGTCGGGAATTGAACATCGTCGTTGATCCTCTGGTCGCGCGCGGAGGCGGTGGTGATATGGACCACACTACAAAATTCAACTGTCAACAGTCAACCTTTGAAGTTGACTGTTGACATTGCCTTATGGCACGGGTCACACTGGCGTATCATCTGTTAACAGTCGACAGTGTCGGTGCGGAAGCGTCGGCAGCTCTCTTCGAAAGGGATTGACATGAGCAACGAAGCTCTGACCATGCGGGGCCCGGTGCACGGCACCAGGGAAGCGAAACGAGTCGCGATCGGCTCCAGCGTCGGCGCCGTCATCGAAACCTATGACTTCATCGGCTTCGGCACAGCGGCTGCCCTGTACTTCGGTACGGCCTTCTTCCCCACCGGCGATCCCGTGACCGGAACCCTGGCTGCCTTCGCCACCCTGGGTGTCGGATTCGCGGCGCGCCCGATCGGCGGCATCATCGGCGGGCACCTTGGGGACAAGGTCGGCCGCAAGCCGGTCCTGGTGGCCTCCCTGATCCTCATGGGCATCGCCACTTTCGTGATCGGCCTGCTCCCCACCTACGCCCAGGTGGGTCTGCTGGCGCCGGCTCTGCTGGTGTTCGTCCGTATCGTCCAGGGCCTGGCCTTCGGCGCCGAATGGGGCGGCGCCATCCTCATGAGCTACGAACATGCACCCTGGAAATCGAAGGGAAAGTACACCGGCATGGTCCAGGCCGGCTTCCCGGTCGGGCTGCTGCTGGCCAACCTCGTGTTCCTCTTCAGCGTCCAACTCGGCGGCGAACTCGCCTGGCGCATTCCCTTCCTCGCCAGCATCGTGCTGGTCGTCGTCGGACTGATCATCCGCTCCAAGGTCCCCGAATCCCCCGTTTTCGACGAGGTCAAGGACAGCGGCGACATCGTCAAGTCCCCCATCACGGAGGTCCTGAAGACCGACTGGCGCAACATCGTCAAGGGCATCGGCCTGCGCATCGCCGAGACCGCCGGCTACGCCGTGTCCATCACTTACATGATTTCCTACCTGAACAGCCAGCACCTGGCCGACAAGTCCCAGACCCTCGTGGCCTTGTGCATCGCCTCCGCCATCGGCATCTTCGCCACCCAGGCCTGGGCACGACTGACGGACAGGATCGGCCGGCGCCCGCTATACATCTGGTCCTGCGCCTTCGCCGTGGCCTTCGCGGTGCCGATGTTCCTGCTGGTCAACACCGGACTGTTCATCTTCATCATCGCCACCCTCGTGATCTCCTACGCCGTCTGCCAGAACTCCCTGGCCGGCGCCCAGGGCCCGTGGTTCCCGGAGCTGTTCCAGGCCAAGACCCGCGCCTCCGGCGCCTCGCTGGCCTACCAGATCTCGGCCATGGTCTCAGGGTTCACCCCGTTCATCACCACATTGCTCTTCGTCAGCTTCGGCTGGATGGGACCGGCACTGCTGTTCGGCACCTACGCCGCCATCGGCCTGTGGGCCGCCGTCGCCACCCGTGAAACCTGGGGCAAGCGCGAACGTGAATTCGCTGATCAGGCCACCAAAAGCACCCCCACCCACGTGAGCGCGTAGAAACGCACCGCCCCGGAAGCCGTCGAAGGCCTCCCGCAGCAGCTCGTCACGTCATATTTGAAAGGCAGAATCGTGGTTTCAACACAGGAAATGACCACCCGAGGCAAAGCCTCCGACGTCGAGGCAGAACGCCTGGCACGGGTCGAAGGGGCCGCCTACCGGATCCGCCACCATGCCCTGAACATGGGCGAAGTGCAGGGCCAAGGCTACGTTGGCCAGGCCCTCGGCGCGGCCGACATGCTCGCCGCGGTCTACGCAGACCAGCTCCGGTTCCGCGCCGACGATCCTGAGTGGGAGGACCGCGACCGGTTCCTGCTCTCCACCGGCCACTACGCGATCGGCCACTACGCGGCCCTCGCCGAGGCCGGAATCATCCCCGTCAAGGAACTGGAGACCTACGGCTCGGATGACTCCCGGCTGCCGATGTCCGGGATGTCCACCTACACCCCCGGCATGGAGATTTCCGGCGGCTCCCTCGGCCACGGCCTCTCCATCGCCGTCGGCGCCGCCCTGGGCCTGCGCTACCAGGGTTCGGGTTCCCGGGTCTATAACTTCCTCTCCGACGGCGAACTTGACGAGGGCTCCACGTGGGAGGCCGCGATGGGCGCCCAGCACCACCGGCTCGGTAACCTCACCGCCATGGTGGACATCAACGCCCTGCAGGCCGACGGCAAGACCGACACCGTGCTGCGCACCGAGCCCGTCACCGAAAAGTGGCAGGCGTTTGGCTGGTACGCCCAGCGCGTGAACGGGAACGACGTCGGCGCGCTGCTGGCCGCGTTCGACAACGCGGCCGCCCAGGCTGCTGCCGTCGGACGTCCCTCCGTGATCCTGTGCGACACGAAGGTGGGCCGCGGCGTGCCGCTGCTCGAGGACCGCGAAAAAGCCCACTTCATGCGCATCGAAGAACACGAATGGCAGCTCTGCCGCGAGCAACTGACCGCAGGTTTCGAAGGAAAGGCCGCACGATGAGTACCGCAACAACACCGAAGCTGAAGACCTCTGCCATGATCGCCTCCTTCGCGGACCCGGGCCAGAAGACCGCGTCCGCGCCGTTCGGGCATGCCCTGGTCAAGGCCGCGCAGGAGAACGACAAGATCGTGGGACTGACCGCGGACCTGGGCAAGTACACGGACATGCACATTTTCGCCCAGGCCTTCCCGGAACGCTTCTTCCAGATGGGCATGGCCGAACAGTTGCTCTTCGGCGCCGCTGCCGGCCTGGCTGAGACCGGTCTGGTCCCGTTCGCCTCGACGTACGCGGTGTTCGCTGCCCGGCGTGCCTATGATTTCCTGTGCCTGGATGCCGCCGAGCCAAACCTCAACGTCAATATCGTCGGCGGGCTCCCGGGGCTGACCACCGGGTACGGTCCAAGCCATCAGGCGACCGAGGACATGGCGATCTTCCGCGGGATGCCCAACCTGACCATCGTGGATCCCTGCGACTCGCTGGACATCGAGCAGGCGGTCCCGCAGCTGGCGGCCAGCAAGGGGCCCACATACTTGCGTCTGCTGCGCGGCAACGTCCCCACCGTGCTGGACGAGTACGGCTACACGTTCGAACTCGGCAAGGCGAAAGTCCTGCGTGGCGGCCGTGACGTCGTCTTCGTCTCCAGTGGGCTCATGACCATGCGGGCCCTCCAGGCGGCCGAGGCGCTGGCAGCGCACCACGTGGATGTCGCGGTCGTCCACGCCCCCACCATCAAGCCGTTCGACACCGCGACGGTCCTCGCCGAGCTGAACACCGACCGCCTCGCGGTCACGCTGGAGAACCACAGCGTGGTGGGCGGGTTGTTCGAAACCGTGGCCTCGGCCGTGGTCACCGCGGGGCTGGGTAAACGGGTGGTGCCGGTAGCGCTGCCGGACGAATTCCTGGACGCGGGCGCGCTGCCCACCCTGCACGAACGCTACGGCCTCTCGGTGCAGAGAGTCGTTGCCAAGGTGCTCGCCGAACTCGGCTGAGCATGGGCGGGGCCGACAGTCGCCGCCCCCGCCCATGCCGTACCATCAACTGTTAACACACCAACTGTAAACAGTTGACCACCGACAAACAGTTGACCACTGAGCGTGAGGACTAACGATGGCCGGAGCAACAGCCCCGCTTCTCGGACTGGAAAAGAAGAGCCTCCGCGAGCAGGCGCTATCCGCCCTGCGCACGGCCATCACGAGCGGAGAGCTGGAGCCAGGGCGGCATCTGGTGGAGACCGAACTCTCCGACATGCTCCAGATCAGCCGTGGAACACTGCGCGAGGCCCTGCGCCAGCTGGAGCAAGAAGGACTGCTGTCCGCCGGACCGCGCGGCAGGCTGTCCGTGCGCCACCTGGACGGTAAGGAAATCCGGGACATCTTCGCCGTCCGGGCTGCGCTCGAATCGCTTGCGGTCCGGACACTGTGTGAGTTGCCGGACCGGGCCTCAGTGATTACTTCCCTGCGCTCGGCCGTCGATGCCATGGCCGCGGCCGCCGAGGCCAGCCTGGAGGAACGGATTGAATCCGATCTGGAGTTCCACCGGACACTGTGCCGGCTCACCGGAAACGAGACCCTGCTGCACTCCTGGGAGTCGCTTGAGGGCTCCATTCGGATGTCCATCATGTTTGCCGGGATCGAGAGGGCCGTCAAGAACATGAGCGTGGACCGGCACCACGACATCGTCGCCGCGATCGAGACCGGCAACGCGACACTGGCCCGCACGACGGTCCTCGAACACATGGACGTCGCCGCAGCCAACCTGGTGGCCTGACCGGCGTCAGTAGTCCACGATCGCGCCGGCGGAGATGTTGACGGTCGCGTCCGTGATGGCCGCCGCCTTGTCCGAGACGATGAAGGAGGCCACGTTACCGACGTCCGTCAGCGTGGCCGTCCGGTTCAAATGCGCGGCCCTGGCAATCTCCACTACGATCTCTTCGCGGCCCTCGGCCTGCCACGGGATGGTTTCGATAATGCCGCCGGTGACCATGGTGACCACCCTGATGCCGTGTTTTCCCAGTTCCAGGGCCCATTGCCGGCGCAGTCCTTCCATCGCGTCGAGCGCCACCTTGAAACCGCCCAGGCCGGGGATCGTCTGGGGGCCCGAGCCGCCGAACATGAGCACGACGCCGGAGCGTTGCTTGACCATGTAGGCGGCGGCCGCGCGGGTGGTCAGGAAGTGCGTCCGCGCGGCCAGGGTGATGGGCTGGGTGAAGTCATCCACATCGATCTCCATGAGTGGCTGCTGGATGTCGCCGAATGAGATCACGTTGAAGGAGATGTCGATCCTCTTGCTCTTCTTCGCCACCCGGCTTACGAAGGCATCCACTTGCTCTTCGTCCAGGGCGTCGACGACGGCGGTTTCGGCTGTGCCGCCCGCCTCGCGAATGTCATTGGCTACTTTTTCCAGCCGCGATTCCGTCCTTCCGGCAATGTGCACTGTGGCGCCGTCGGCCGCGAAAGCCCTTGCCACCGCCCCGCCGACCGCCCCGCCGCCGCCATAGATCAGGGCGGTCTTGCCGTGAAGCATGCCGTTTTCCGGAATCCCGATGTTCACCATGGTCGCCTGCCTAGTGCCGCGGAGTACGTGAATTCCCTCAACTATGTTCTTGCGGAGGGCGGGTGGCAAGAGGACCGGGCGCAGCGCGGCATTAGCTTCTGGGCGGCCCTCCGGGTCCGGTGGCTGGTCCTCCGGGTCCGGGCGCGGGCCCGGGTCCTGGTCCGGGGGCGGGTCCGGGCCCGACGGGTCCGGCAGCGGGTCCGGGGGCGGGCCCTCCGGTTCCGAGCGCGGGTCCGGCGTATGCAGGCACCGGCAGCTCGCCCGGATCGACCGGACCCATATCAAGGTGGAACGGCGGATATTCGTCCCGCATGAGGGCAACGTAGGCGATAACGCGGTAGATCCAGCGGTTCAGGCCAAGCAGGAGGTCGAAGAGCCCCCGCTGGTATTGGCCCGTGAACAGCAGGATCACGCCGGCGATGAGGACCAGCAGCCCCAGGAGGGAGATGCCCACACCTTGCTGCACCCACTCGCCGTCCCGGTACTCCCACGTCCTCGCGGTCCCCGTCAGCAGGCTGATAAGCAGCAGATGTGGAATGGCCAGCAGCCAGGACTTCACCAGCACCAGGCCGCGGGACAGCCGTTCGGGATAATCGACGTCGAAGTCCGCCGGGTAATCGGTGCGGGCCAGGGTGAAGGGGGGATAGACATCCGTGCCGATCGCGCTGAACGCGTAGAAGGCCACACGCCAGTTCCAGCGGATCACACCGACACTGAAATTGAACAGCGAGCGCGGGTAGCGCGCCGTGAACAGGATCGCGAACCACGCCACAATCGTGACCACTCCGAAGGCGAACCAGAGGATAAACAGGACGATGAAGTGCGGGATGGCCAGGAACCACTTCACGAGCCACATCCACCGTGACAGGTTCGGGTCGAGGTAGCCGTGGAGGCGGGCGGGGTACACATACGGGGTCGTAGCACCCGGCGCCACCGGATACGGAGTCCCCGGCGGGGCAGCATAGGCCGCCACGGCACCCGGCGGGGCCGCACTGTTCTGCTGGCCGGGGGTGGCCCTGGGCGGGTAGGGACCCGCGGGATACGGCTGGCCGGGCTGGGCCGGCAAGTGCCCGGGAGGGACACCGCTGCCCGTCCCGCCTTGGCCCGGGCCGCCACGGCCGAGTCCAACGGCGCCCAGCACTATCAGCGGCACGCCGATCAGCAGCATCACAAGCCCGCCGATCAGCAGACCGATGAACACCGGCAGGAGCAGGTCTGTGCGTGCCCCTGCCTGCAGATTCACGCTCACCGGAGACGTCGCGTCGGCGTTCATGACCACCACTGCCCAGGACCCGGAGCGGAGGTCCCAGGTCAGTTCCTGTTCCCCCGGGCCTGTGGCAGTCGCGGCCCAGAAGGTCTGCTGCGCCGGATTGGACGGGATTTGGGAGCCGGCCACTTCGCGGTACTGCGCTCGGAAGGGGTTGAACCTGACGTCGACGATTTCGGTGCGCCGGACACCGGCCAGGTACGTCGCGACGTCGGCCCGCGGGGCAATTCCGATGAAGATTTCCTTGCCGGGGTCGGTGGAGGAACCGCGGAGCAGCACGCTGCCCGCAATGTCCACCGGAACGCCGTCGTCCACGCCGCCGCCGGTCATGAGGTCCAGCCGGGGGGTCGTCAGCGCGTAGGAATTGCCTGAGAAAGGCGCCGACGGCGTGATGAAGTACCTGCCGTCACGTTGTTGGTAGTTGACCCAGCCCGCAAAGCCGGCGCCCGCCAACAGTCCCAAACCGACCAGCGCGCACAGCGAGCCGATCACCAGCATGACAATCCGGCCTGCCTTCATGGCCGCCGTCCTTTCAGATGGTCCGTTTGCCACGCCCGGCCGGGCGTGGCTTCCGGAAGCTGGCGGCCCGGGCCGCTACCGCCCGAGCGGGATCACGAACGGCTTGGCTTCGTCGATCGCGCCGGCACTGCCGGCGCGGAGGACAACGAACGCTTTCATGCCGTGATCACGACTTTGAGAGCCTTCGTCTCCGCGGCGCGGGCGAAAGTGTCGTACGCCTCAATGAACTCGTCAAAGGTGAAGTGGTGGGTGGCGAAACTGTCCGCGGGGATCTTTTGCTGTGCCACGAGCTTGAGCAGCATGGGGGTGGTGTTGGTGTTCACCAGGCCCATGCTGATGTTGATGTTCCGGATCCAAAGGTCTTCGACGTGCAGTTCCACGGCCTTGCCGTGCACGCCCACGTTGGCCACGGTGCCGCCAGGACGGACGATGTCGGTGCACATCGTGAAGGTCGCCGGGACGCCCACGGCCTCGATCGCCACGTCCACGCCCTGCCCGTCGGTCAGGAGCATGAGCTGCTCCTTCCAGTCGGCATCGGATGAGAGGACCACGTCGGTGGCTCCGAATTCGCGGGATTTCTCGAGCCGGTTCGCGTCGAGGTCGACGGCGATGATCGTGGCGGCGCCGTAGAGGCCGGCGGTGGAGATCGCGGCAAGTCCCACGGGGCCCGCGCCGATGACGGCGACCGTGTCGCCGGGCTTGACCCGGCCGTACTGCACGCCGATCTCAAAGCCGGTGGGGAGGATGTCGGAGAGCATGACGGCCTGCTGGTCGCTGACTCCCTCAGGCAGGAGGTGCAGGGAGTTCTCTGCATAGGGGACGCGGACGAACTCGGCCTGCGTGCCGTCGATCAGATGTCCGAAAACCCAGCCGATGCCGGAGGTTCCTTCCTCCCCCAGGCAATGGGAGTACAGGCCTGTCTTGCAGTTGGCGCAGTGCCCGCAGGACTTGATGCACGAAATGATGACGCGGTCCCCGACCTTGAGGCTGGTCACGGAGGCGCCGATCTCCGTGATGGTGCCGACCCCTTCGTGGCCCAGGATGCGGCCCTTGGCCACCGCGGGGACGTCGCCTTTGAGGATGTGCAGATCGGTCCCACAGATGGTGGTGGTGTCCACTTTGACGATCACATCGCTGGGATTCTGGATTGTGGGATCGGGGACCTCGGTCCACGATTTCTCCCCGGGACCGCCATAGACGAGGGCTTTCATACGTGCTCCTTGGTTTTGAGGATGACCAGCGGGTCCACGAGGCGCAGACGGCACGGAGTCTCCGTGCCATCGATTCCCGAATACAGCAACGAGGCGCGGGCACGCTCACGGAGTTCCTCGATCGCGGCGGCCGACACCCGGGCATGGGCGAGGTCGAGCACGAGTTCGAACCCGGGAAGCTTGCTTGTGACTCGGCGGCAAACGACATACAGTGCCCGCACGTTGGCCACGGTCACCACACCATGCACGTCGATCCGGGCTGTTTCGGCGTCGGCGTTCAGGCGGATGAGCACCTTGAGTTTAGGGTCCCCCGAATGGTGATGGATACTCATGTGGCCGTGGTCTCCTGCCTTTTCCTGCTGAAGCCGGAAAGTGCAAACGCCATTTCCTTCCCCAATTCGCGGTGAGACCCGTGCCGTATTTACGTGAAGTGGTTCTTCGCTCGACACGTCCCCCAACTGGCCGTGCAGCAACCTCCCCACACATTCAGCTTGGGGGGCGCTCGTGGCAGAGGTAAGGGGCGAAAGTCCCGTGTGCGCCTGTTGGGTCCTGCGGCGTCGCCCGTCTAGCCTGTTCCTATGTCTGATCCGCTCGATCCCTGCCGACCCCCGGATCTCGTGCTGGCCTCCGTGCGGCACCCCGGGGAGGAAATATGCTTCGACGTTCATCTTCGCGCCGGGGCCGTGTCGGCGATCATCCCGTCGCGCCCGGGCTCGGGTGCGCTCCCCGCTGCAACCCGGGTGGTGGATCTGGAGGGCCGCTACGTCATTCCTGGGCTGTGGGATGAGCACGTTCATATGACGCAGTGGGCGCTGGCCTCCAACCGGCTTGACCTCTCCAGTGCCGGCTCGGCGCGCGAGGCGGCCGCCGTCGTCGGGGCCCATATCGCCGGGGACACTAGCACCGGGTCCGGAAGCGGCGCCGGAGCTCCGGGTCCCGTCCAGACGCTGGTGGGCGTCGGTTTCCGCGATGCCATCTGGCATGACCTGCCCAGTCTGGACCTCCTGGACGGCGTGACGCGCGGCCGGCCTACGGCGCTGATCAGCCACGACCTCCACTGTGTCTGGCTCAACTCCGCAGCGGCCCAACAGTACGGAATGCCGGTGGATGCGGGCGGCCTGCTCCGGGAAGAACCGGCGTTCGCCCTGACCCGGGAGCTTGGCCAGCTGCCGGACGCGGTGGTGGATCCGTGGGTGCGGCAGGCAGGGCAGGCTGCGGCCGCGCGGGGCGTGGTCGGGATTGTGGACTTCGAGATGACGTGGAACCGCGACGCCTGGCTGCGGAGGCTCTCCGGCGGCTTCGCTGCCCTGCGGGTTGAAGCGGGCGTCTATCCGCAGGACCTGGACCGGGCCGTGGCAGAGGGGCTGCGGACAGGTTTGGCGGTGGCCGGCAGTGGCGGGCTGCTCAGCGTGGGCCCCCTGAAAGTGCTGATCGACGGCTCGCTCAATACCCGCACAGCGTATTGCGTGGACCCGTATCCGAACGGCGGCCACGGGCTGCTGACCGTGAGCGAGGCGGAGCTGCTCGCCCTGTTGGTCCGGGCCCGGCAGGCGGGTTTTGTGCCGGCGGTCCACGCAATCGGCGACGCGGCCAACCAAGTCGCCTTGGATGCGTTTGAGGCGGCGGGCCTCGCCGGACGGGTGGAGCATGCCCAGTTTGTCCGGAGCGAGGATTTCGCCCGCTTCGGCCGGTTGGGCGTGACCGCGAGCGTCCAGCCTGCGCATGCCCTCGATGACCGGGACGCCGCCGAGGCGAACTGGCCGGGGCGAACGGACCGGTCCTTCCCGCTCCGTTCATTGCTGGCCGCCGGGGCGACTCTCGCCCTGGGCTCGGACGCTCCGGTGGCCCCACTGGATCCGTGGATTGCCATGTCCGCTGCCACGGCGCGGGCCCGGCTGGATGGCCGCGGGCCGTGGCATGCCGAGCAGGCCCTCACGCGGCAGGAGGCCCTCACGGCCTCGACCCGCGGTCGCGGCCGTCTCCGGGTCGGGGACCCCGCCGATATTGCAGTACTCGACGGCGACCCACTGACCGTGTCGGATGCGGAGTTTGCGGCCATACCGGTGGCCGCCACGTTAGTGGCGGGACGGTTCACGTACGGCGGCTAAGCACCTTTGACGCGCGCCTGGACTAGGTTGGCATACGGCAGGCGGCCGTATTCTTCGATGAATGCGGCATGGTACCGGGCTTCGGCCGCGTTGAGTTGCTCAACGGGCAACTCTTTCCACGCGATGATCAGGGACCCGGGCACGGCGAGCTGCCAGATGAGCCGCCCATCCCAGTGGCCCGGCGGCTTGCCTTCGCCGAAGTCGACGAATTCCTGGATTTGCCGGCGCAGTCCGCGGTTGCCCTTGCTTCCGGGGCCGGCTTTGCCCACGAAGAGGACATCGGCGCCGTCCACCCATTCGGCGTCGAGAGCGTCCGTCTTGAGGGTGGGGTTCTTCTTCTTGAAGATGCCGGCGGTGCTCCTGGCCAGGAACTGGGGCTGGAAGCCCTCGGGCCGCAGTACCGCGAAGATCCCGGGCTTCTGCGGGATCCGGTTGATGTCAAGGCCCTGGAGCGGCCGGAAACCGGTGAAGCCGTCCTGTTTCAGCGACTGTGTGTTGATGGGCATGGGTTCCTTGGATCGGGGCTCGTGGCGTTCCTTGAAGCTTACGGAAGAAGCTCACTCACTGAAGTCCGGGCTCAGCCGCGGGTGAAGGTGCCCAGCCCGGTCTGATCGTAGAAATCAAGCCTGACGCTCGGAGCCGTGCCGTTTCGGGCTGCGGCGTCCGCGCCGGGGGCTGCAGCCGCGTCGGGGGCGAAGATTGCCCCGGCAAGACCGTTGGCGTTCTCGCCGATTGATTCAAAGCTGAAGGTGTCGCCGTCAAAATGAGTGAGCGGGAACTTGGTGGTCCTGCCGGCCGGGCCCAGCTCAAGGGTCAGCGCGCCGTTCTCCACCGCGACGGTGAGCGGGCCGTAGTAGGAGTTCGCGTAACTGCCGATGTAGAAGTCGTTGCCCTGCGCCGGTTTGGCCTGGGCCGGCGCCTTGGCATAGTCGACTTTTGGCTTCTCCGCCTCATCGATCTTCTGGAAGACGCCCGAGGTGAATCCGATCCAGTCCACTGTCGGGGCGCCGTTCTGGGCCGTGTCCAGGAATGCGGCGCAGATGGCTTCGGGGATGCCCTGCGGGCGGCCATTGGTCAGGGCCACAATGCCCAGCTGCTCGCCGGGGAGCAGTGAGACGGCGGTCGCGGCACCAAGGTTGAAGGCTCCCGAGTGCCCGAGCATCAGCCGGGCGTGGTCGTCGTAGGAGACGTTCCAGCCCAAGCCGTAGAAGCGGGTGCGGGCGCCCGGCGTCGCCGGTGGGCCCGACACGGCGTGCGGGACATGCGTGACACCAAGCGCGTCCGGATCGATGACCTTGCTTCCCTCAAAGCTGCCGTTGGCGAGCTGCAGGCGGATCCAGCGCGCCAGGTCGCGCACCGAGGAACTGGCCCCGCCGGCGGGTGCTTCGGCGTCGGCATCCCGGGTGTATTTGGCCACCCAGGTCTTGTTACCGGCTGGGACGTGGATCAGTGCCTTGTTCGTCGCCTTTTGGTAGTCCGCGTGGCGATAGCTCGTGGATGACATGCCCAGGGGCTTGAACAAGACCTCTTCGGCGAGGTCTGCCCAGGGCTTGTTCATGGCATCGGCGACAGCCTGTGCACCAGCCGTGTAGCCAAAGTTGCTGTAGTTGTAGCTCGACCGGAAGGAGTCCAGCGGCTGCTGGTTGAGGTGGCTGAGAATATAGGACTGGTCGAATCCGAGGTCTTCCAACAGATCGCCCGCCCCCGTACTGAGGCCGCCTTGATGTGACAACAGGTCGGCCGCCGTGGCGTTCCGCGTGACGTAGGGGTCTTTCAGGGCGAAGCCGGGGGTGTGGTTGATCACCGGTTCCGTCCAGGAGATGGCCTTGCGGCCCACGGCCACGGCCGCCACCGTGGAGGCCAAGGGTTTGGACACCGAGGCCAATTGAAAAACGGTATCCGCGTCCACTGTCTCGGGCCGGCCCGATTCCCGCACGCCGAAGCCCTTGGCGTACACCATTTGGTCTTGGTAGACCACGGCCACGGCGACTCCGGGAACACCGGTACTCTCCATCACGCCCTGGACCATCCCGTCCAGCTTTGCCAAGGCGGCGTTGACCTTCTGTTGGTCCAGGAGCGGTTTGACCTGCGGTTCCGGCGCCGGAAGCAGAGACGCCGACGGCGTATCGGAGCCGCCGGAGGCACTGCTTCCGGCACCGGCGGGGGCACTTTGGGCCGTGCAGGCGGCCAGCAGCGGCATGCCCGCTATACCCGCGGCGCCGACGCCGACGGCTTTAAGTAGCGAGCGGCGGTCCGAAGGCAGCGAGCTGATACTCGCCGCGATAGATTCCCTCTGGTTCATGGACAATCCTCCGCCCGGTTCCGCCTGGGGCGCAGAGCTAACGCCCTCTCCCATGATGGACCCGTGCCCGTTTTTGAGACAGGGGCGGTGCGCTCGGGTGTGGGTCCTCGGACGCCGGGATCTCGGGGCCGCACCTCCACAACCGCCAACGAATCCCACCAATCCCGCTAACCTCGCGGCCTCCTTCTGGTTGCGCTATTAATGTCCGATCCCCGGAGGAGACTGGATTCATGGACGGCAATCAGGGGCCCGAAGTGGTTCCGGCGGGAGACGGCGGCTACGGCCTCGGCCGCGCCGGGAGCAGTGACGACGGCGTCCAGGATTTGCTCGCATTCTGCTCCCGCGTACTCCGGGACGTATGTCAGGCCGAGGATCCCGCCGGGATGATCGAACAGTACCGACGGCTTGACGAGTTGCACTCCGCGCTCGACGCGTTGCGGACGCGTCTTCAGCTCGACGTTTTCCTGGGCAGCGTTTCGGGAGTGACGTTGGGATCTGGAAGGTCGCCGATGGCTTCCGAAGCGGGGGAACGGCTCCGGAGGGCCATAAATGTCATAGCCCGCAGGGACACTTAACTCATGGACGGCAATCAGGGGCCCGAGACGATTCCGGCAGACCCGGCACCGGCAACTGCGGGGACCGTCGCTGAACTGGCCCGGATCCTGGCCGTCCTCCCGGCCCCGGACAGCGCCGCCGCACTGATCGACGAGATCCGGGACCTGGAGGACCTGAAATCCGCCATGGCAGCCCGGCAGACCCGGCACGCCGTGGCCTTCGACCTGCTCCAACGCCGCGAACAAGCCCGGCTCGGGGTCCCGGCCGAGAAGCTTGGCGCCGGGGTCGGCGGGCAGATTGCCCTGGCCCGGCGCGAATCTCCCGCCAGGGGCGGCCGGCTCCTGGGCCTGGCCAAAGCCCTGATCACCGAGATGCCGCACACCCTCGCCGCCCTGGAAACCGGTCAGCTGAACGAATGGCGCGCCACCCTGCTCGTCCGTGAAACCGCCTGCCTGAGCGCCGCGGACCGGGCCGCCGTCGACGAGGAATTGGCGCCCGACGCCGGGACGTTCGCCGGGGCCGGTGACCGGTCCCTGGTCGCCGCGGCCCGGGCCGCCGCGTACCGGCGTGACCCCCGCTCCGTCACCGAACGCGCCGCGCACGCCGCCACCGAGCGGCACGTCAGCCTCCGCCCGGCCCCCGACACCATGTGCCACCTGACCGCCCTGCTGCCCGTGACCGCCGGCGTCGCCGTCTACAAGGCGCTGAACGGGCACGCCGACACCCTCCGTGCCGCCGGGGACCCGAGGGGCCGCGGGCAGCTCATGGCCGATGCCCTGGTCGAACGCACCACCGGCACCCCCGGCGGGATCACCGGCGTCGAAATCCAGCTCGTCATCACCGACCGCACCCTCTTCCAGGGCAACGCCGAACCCGCCCGGCTCCCCGGCTACGGCACCGTCCCCGCCGCCTGGGCCCGGGAACGCATCGGCGCCGGGACGAACGCCGAGGACCGGAACTTCAACACCTGGCT
>NZ_JBFTSL010000031.1:0-43995 GCF_056400005.1 Arthrobacter sp. 01L42
AAATAGGCGGCCACGGCGAGCTCGCGCCCGTTCAGGGTCGCGTCCCCGATCCCGGTCACGCCGTCCTCGGTGGTGATCCGCAGGGTCACGAAGTTCCGGGAGGGGCTGGTGACGAACACTTCAGCGGCAATGATTTTCACAACAGGTCCAGGCTTTCTTGGTCGGTGAATGTCGGGCGCGCCGGATAGCCGCCAGTGTGGTTCAGCACGGGTGGTTCAGCGCGGGGGGCTTAGCGCTGGGTGGTTCCGCCCGGCGTGGTCCCGAGCAGTGCCAGCTCCGCACGCCCGGGCAGGCCTTCCCAGTCCCCTGCGGTGCTGACGGCGAAGGCTCCCGCCAGGGCGCCGCGCTGCAGGCGGCCGGCGACGTCGGCGCCGTCGAGCAGGGCGGACAGGTAGCCGGCGGTGAAGGCATCCCCGGCGCCCACGGTATCGATGCTGGTCACAGGCACGGCGGGCACTTCCCATCGCCCGTCGGCGGTGTGGACACCGGCGCCGGCGGCGCCGCGCTTGACCACGACTTCGCGGACGCCGCGCTCCAGCAGTTCGGCGGCCATGGCTGTTTCGGCGGCATCTGCATCTGTATCGGCATCGCCGGGGTGCGGTGATCCCTCCGGGCCAGCTCCCCCCGGGGCAGCGACCAGCCCGAGCTCATCGTCGGAGGCGATCACGATGCTGGCGTGCCGGGCGAGCGGCGAGAGCGCGGCGCGGGCCTCCTCCCGGGTCCAGAGCTTGCTGCGGTAATTGACGTCGAGGGAGACCTCCATGCCTTCGGCGGCGGCGCGCTCGGCCGCGTACTCCACGGCCTTGCGGGCGTCGGGGCTGAGGGCGGCGGTGATGCCGGTCAGGTGCAGGATCCGGGCCCCGGCCGCCAGGGCACGGTCCAGGTCCTCCCGGCCGAGGGTGGACCCGGCGGATCCGGCGCGGTAGTAGAAGGCCCGGGTGACATCCGCGGTGCGCTGTTCAAGGAACATCACCCCGGTGTTCCTTGCCGCGTCAATCCGGTGCCGCAGCCCGATCCCCTCGGCGCGCAGCTGCCGCAGAATGTACTCCCCGTGCGGGTCGGCGCCGACAACCCCGGCCCAGGTGACGCTGTGCCCGAGCCGGGCGACCCCGACGGCCACGTTCGATTCGGCCCCGGCCACGTGCATGCCGAGGCTGCCGCCGGCGGACAGCGGGCCGGTAGACCGCAGCGAGACCATGGACTCGCCAAACGTCAGCAGGTCGACGCCCTCCCCAGCCAGAGCCGGGCCGACGGCGGCCATCACCGCAGGCTCTCCGCGCGGGGGCGGCCGAACCCGGCGGCCAGGGTCACGAAACCGCGGGCCCGCTCCCGCATCGGGGCGAGGTCGCCGCCGGAGCCGGCATCGCCGAACAGCGGTCCGCCGAGCCCCACGGCAATGGCGCCGGCTTCCCAGTAGCCCTCGGCTTCATCCAGCCCGACGCCGCCGACGGCGATGAACGGGATCCCGGGGAACGGGTCGCGGAGCGCCTTGAGGTAGCCCGGACCGCCGATGGAAGCGGGGAAGAGCTTGACGGCCGTGGCGCCGCGGTTCATGGCTTCGTGGGCTTCGCTGGGTGTCAGCGCACCGGCGAGCACAGGCAGTGCCAGCCGGGCCGACTCGGCAATCGACTCTGCCAGCGACGGGGTCACCATGAACTGGCCGCCCGCCTCGGCGACGCGGGCAACGTCCCGGGCCGTCAGCACCGTTCCGGCACCGACGAAGCAGCCCGCGGGGGCGGCCGCGCGGACTTCCCGGATGGCTTCAAGGGCCCGCGGCGTGGTGAGCGCTATTTCGACATACCGGAAGCCCTCCTCCATCGCCGCGAGGGCTGCCTTCGCGGCGGCCGCGCCGTCCGTGCCGCGCACAATGGCCACCAGCCGGCTTTCCTGGATCCCGGCCAGCAGCAGTTCGGGCGTCAGGGTGTTCTCCATGTCAGGCTTCTCCTTCGGGGCAAATACGTCAGGGCGAATACGCCGGGGCAACAGGTCCGGTCCCAGCGTTCCGGCGTTCACCACTCGGCGAAGGCGCCGTCGGGGTGCCGCCAGACGGGACCGCGCCAGGCATGCCCGCGCTTGTCCGCGGCACGGACCACGGCCTCGTCAATCTCGATGCCCAGGCCCGGGCCGGTGAGCCGTTCAATGTGGCCGTCCACGAACTTCAGCGGGGACTTGTCCACCACGTAGTCCAGGACTTCGGCGCCCTGGTTGTAGTGGATGCCGATGCTTTGCTCCTGGATCAGGAAGTTGGGCGTCGCGAAGCCCACCTGCAGGCAGGCGGCGAGCGCCAGCGGGCCCAGCGGGCAATGAGGGGCGAGCTGGACCTCGTAGATTTCGGCGAGCGAGGCGATTTTGCGGACCTCGGTGATGCCGCCGGCGTGGGAGAGGTCCGGCTGGGCAACGGCGATGCCGGCCTGTAGCGCGGGCAGGAATTCCTGCCGGCTGTAGAGCCGCTCACCGGTGGAGACCGGCGTCGTCGTGGAGGATGTGAACTCGCGCAGCAGGTGCGTGTTTTCCGGGACCACCGGCTCTTCGAGGAAGAAGGGCCGGTACGGTTCCAGCAGCGGCGCCACCCGGCGGGCGTTGGCGAGGCTGAAGCGGCCGTGGAAGTCCACGGCGACGTCGCGGTGGTCGCCGAGGACCTCGCGTGCGGCGGCGACGCGGCGGACGACGCCGTCGAGCTCGGCCACGGAGGCGATGGGGCTCATCCGGCCGCTGGCGTTCATCTTGACCGCCGTCAGGCCGACCTCCAGCTGCGCGCTGATCTGGTCCGCCACCTCGTTGGGCTCATCCCCGCCCACCCAGCCGTACATCCGGATCCGGTCCCGGACGTGGCCGCCGAGCAGCTGGTGCACGGGCGTGTTGAAGTGCTTGCCGGCGATGTCCCAGAGGGCCTGGTCCAGGCCGGACACGGCGCTGGCCAGGATGGGCCCGCCGCGGTAGAAGGACCCTTTGGTCATGACCTGCCAGTGGTCCTCGATCCGAAGCGCGTCGTTGCCGATGAGCAGCTCGGAGAGCTGGTCGACGGCGGTGCGCACGGTTTCGCTGCGGCCTTCGCAGCTCGCCTCGCCCCAGCCGACGATCCCGCTGTCCGTCTCGATCCGGACGAAGAGCCAGCGCGGAGCGACGAGGAACGTTTCAATCCTGCTGATGAGTGTCATCTGTTGCCTAGCCCTTGGTCGCGCCGGCGGTCATGCCGGAGACGATGTACTTCTGCGTGAAGAGCGCAATGATCATGATCGGAATGGTGACCACGGTGGCGGCCGCCATGAGTCCGCCCCAGTCGATACTGGCGTAGGAGACGAAGTCGAAGATCGCGACCGGCAGGGTCTTGGTCTTGGAGCCGGAGAGCACCAGGGCGAACATGAAGTTGTTCCACGAGAAGATGAAGGACAGGATGCCGGCGGTGGCCATGCCGGCGACGGAGAGCGGCAGGGTGATGCGGCGGAAGGCGCCGATCGGGGTGAGGCCGTCCACCTGGGCCGACTCCTCCAGCTCCAGCGGCAGGGAATCGAAGTAGCTCATCATGATGTACACGATCAGCGGCAGCGCGACGAACATGTGGCTGAGGATCAGCACCTCGAAGCCGCCCACCATCTTCAGGTTGGAGAAGACGTAGTACCAGGGCACCAGCAGGGAGACGCCGGGGATGACGCGGGCCATCAGGACCACAAGGGCCGAGCGGTGCATCGTGAACCGGCTCATGGCGTAGGCGGCGGGCACGCCCAGGACCAGCGACAGGGCAGTGGAGACGAAGGCCACCCAGAAGCTGTTGAAGATGAAGACGAAGTAGTTGTTCCGCTGCAGCACATTGGCGTAGTTCTCGAACGTGGGGGTGAACAGGAACGACTTGCCGGTGTCGTAGATGTCCACGTTGGTCTTGAGGGATGCCAGCAGCATCCAGAACAGCGGGGCGATCAGGAACAGCACCACGGCCACCAATGCCGCCACGCGGAACACTTTGTACGCGCGGGTGCCCAGCGTCTTCCGGGGGCGCGGCGCCGGTGTGGGCCGGGCGGGGTCTGCGGTCCGGGGTTCGGTGTTTTCTGTGTTTTCTGTCAGTACGGTCATTTGCTTACCGCTTTCTTGCGCATGGTCAGCAGCCACATGGAGCCGATGATGATCATGAAGAACAGGATCAGCACCGCGGAGGAGAGCCCGTACTGGTTGTAGTCGAAGCTCAGCCCGTAGGCGTAGACGTTGAGCGTTTCCACTTCGTGGAAGGACCCGCCGCCCTTGCCCTTGGTGGCGTAGAGGATGTCGAAGGTCTTCAAGGCGTCGATGCCCCGGAGCAGGATGGCGACGATCACGGTCGGCATCATGAGGGGCAGCGTGATGAAGAAAAAGCGCTGGAAGGCGTTGGCGCCGTCCATCCGGGCCGCCTCGTCGGGTTCCTCGGAGAGCGAGGTCAGTCCGGCCAGGAGGATCAGGACCACCATGGGGGTCCACTGCCACACGTCCATGAAGATGGTGGTGCCGAGCGCCGTGTCCTGGCCGGAGAGCCAGGGCTGGGCGGGAATCCCGACCATGCCGAGCAGCTGGTTGACGAAGCCGATGTTGGGATCGAAGATCAGCCGCCACATCATGCCGACGGCCACGGGAGTGGCGACGAGCGGGAGCAGGATGGCCACGCGGACCCA
This sequence comes from Arthrobacter sp. 01L42, assembly GCF_056400005.1. NCBI lineage: Bacteria > Bacillati > Actinomycetota > Actinomycetes > Micrococcales > Micrococcaceae > Arthrobacter > Arthrobacter sp. 01L42. The sequence goes on from NZ_JBFTSL010000031.1 coordinate 4,638, forward strand.
TTTTTCGCCGCGGAACGGGCGCCACAGCAGCAGCGCAATGCACATGCCGAGGACCACTTCGCAGACAAGGGCAACGCCGGTGAAGCTCAGCGTGCGGCCGACGGCGGGCCAGAAGCGTTCGACGTCGGAGAGGACCGTGAGGTAGTTCTGCACGCCGACAAAATCGGAGGCCGCCCGGACCGAGCCCTGCGAATCGGTCAGGCTCAGGTACAGGGTCCAGCCGAGGGGGAAAACGATCAGGACGCCGACGAAGATCATGGCGGGGGCAGCGAAGAGCCATTTGCGGTGCCGGTTGGCCCAGCCGGAGAAGTTCTCGCGTGCACCGGGGGTGCGGGCGCCCTTGCGGCCGGACGGCGGCTGGGTCTGGGCGCTGCGGGGAGTGGTCAATACAGACATGGTTCACCTAAGGAGTTGGGGGTGAAGTGAAAAGCTGGCCGCGGCGGGACGGCATCGGACCGCCGTCCCGCCGGGCTGTTTGGTGCCCAGGCGCAGTGCTCAGGCGCGAAGCCTGGCTGGCGCGCCGGGGGCGCTACTTCTTTTCGCTGTCCAGGAACTTCTGGAAGGCGTCGTGCGCCGTGTCGGCTGCGGCGGACGAGTCAGAGCCGGTGATAGTGGCGACGATCGGGCCGCCCACGATTTCGCGGGCCTTGCCTACGGTGACAACCTCGGGACGGTCGTGCCCGACGCCGTTCTTGGCGCTGGCGGAGATGGCCTCGGCGAGGTCCTTCGGGTAGGTGGAGGTGCCGGCCTGGTCTGCCCAGACCGAGGCGCGGGGTCCGGGGACTCCGGCCTTCTGTGCCTCGAGGGTGCGTTCCTTGCTGGTGGCCCACTGGATGAACTTCCAGGCGTTGTCCTGGTTGCTGGATGCCTGGTTGATGGCGAGGCCCCAGGACGGGATGTTGTACGGCTTGGAGCCGGCGGGGCCGGCGGGCAGTGCTGCGAAGCCGACGGTGTCGGCGACCTTGGACTTGGCCGGGTCGGTGGCGTTCTTGTAGAGCGAGTCGGCCTCCGTGTAGAAGGCGGCCTTGCCCTGGGTGAAGATCGCCATTGCCTCGGGCCAGCTCATGTCGGTGCTGACGTTGGCGGGGCCGTAGTTCTTGATCAGGCCGCCGTAGAACGCGTAGGCCTTCTTCGCAGCGTCGGAGTTGACGGCGGACTTGCCGCTGGCGTCGGTGAAGTCGCCGCCGAAGCTGTACAGGAAGCTGGAGAACTGGGTGACGGCGGCGGACTTGCCGGTGCGGGCCACGAAGCCGGCCGTGCCCGGGGAGGAAGCCTTGATGGCCTTAGCCGCGGCTTCGAGCTCGTCCATGGTCTTGGGAACCTCCAGGCCGGCGGCCTTCAGCAGGTCCTTGCGGTAGTAGAGGACTTCGCGCTCGGTGATGATCGGGACGCCGACCACCTTGCCGTCAGCGGTGGTGGCCTTGACCGGGCCCTCCTGGTAGTCCTTCCAGTCCCACGCGGCGTCCGAGGAGACCTTGGACGTCAGGTCCGCGAGGTAGCCGTTCTTCGCGAACGCCTTTCCTTCCTGGAGCGGGCGGTACATCATGACGTCGATCTCGTCGCTGCCGGCGTTGAGCTTGACGTTGTACTGGTCCGAGAGCTGGTCTTCGCCCAGCTGGGTCAGTTCGACCTTGAGCCCGCTGGACTTCTCGAATTCCGGAATGGCTGCCTTGATGCCCTCGGTCCAGACATGGTTGGCGAGGGTGACCCGGACGGTGCCGGAGGTCTTGGCGTCGGCGCTGCCGCTGGCCCCGCCGCAGGCAGTCAGGCCCAGGGAAAGGACGGCGGCGACGGCCGCGTACTTCGCAATTGAACGTCGCTTCATTACGACTTCCTTTGGTTTTCAGGGCTGGGCGTCTCTGTCCAGCCGGCTGCAAATGCATCTTTACATCTGCTCTGGAAGTGATCTTAGGTAAATAAAGCAGATTTATACAAGACCTTGAGGGTTCCCAGTATGATTTATTTATGAAAACTCCAAAGGCGGAGCCAACAGCAGACCTGCACGCCGTGCTGCTCCAGAACCTGGGGCTTGCCATCGCCGAAGGGACGCTGGCACCGCACTCGATCCTGCGCCTGGACGAGATTGAGGCCCGGCACAACGTCTCCCGGTCCGTGGTGCGGGAAGCCACCCGCGTGCTGTCCTCCAAGGGGATGCTGGAGTCGCGGCGGCGGCTGGGGACGGTGGTGCAGCCGGAGGAATCGTGGAATGCGTACGACCCGCAGGTAATCCGCTGGCGGCTGGCCTCGTCAAAGCGGCTGGCGCAGCTGCAGGCACTGAACGAGCTCCGCGGGGCAATCGAACCGGCGGCCGCCCGCCTCGCCGCCGGGAGGGCTTCCTGGGATGCCGGGAGCGACCTCGTCTCGCTGGCCGCTCGGCTGTGGGCATCCGGTCAGCGCGGAGACCGGGACGAGTTCCTGCGGCTCGACATCGAATTCCACGCGTCAGTACTCCGGGCCTCCGGCAACGCCATGTTCGCCCAGCTGCATAACCTGGTCACCGAGGTCCTCACCGGGCGCACCCAGCACGGCCTCATGCCGCACTTGCCACACCACGAGGCCCTGCAGCTGCACGTCGATGTGGCCAGCGCCATTCAGCGCGGCGAGGCGGACGCCGCGCACGCCGCCATGAGCAGGATCGTGGAGCAGTCCACGGAGGAAATGGGCGACATCTGGTCCAGCTATCATGCCGGCGGCCCCGCCTCCCCGGAAGGGCAGCACTCCCCCGAATGACAGCGCGGGGTCACCTCCGGCCCATCGCCACCCCCCGGACCGGCGCTACGTGACCCCGCGTTGCCTTGTTAGCCCGTTGCCTTGTTAGCGGCCGCCCTCGAGCTTCCGGCTGCGCTGTTCCTGGGCCATCGGCCCGTACGGATAGACTCCGACGCGCGGCCGGCTGGCCTCGGTCAGCCGCTCCGTCTCCCCCGCGGTGAGCCGCAGATCCGCGGCCGCGAGATTGTCCGCCAGCTGCGCGGTGGTGCGGGCGCCCAGGATCACCGAGGTGACCGCCGGCCGGTCCGCCAGCCAGGCCAGCGCCACCTGGGAAGGGCTCACGCCGTGGCGCCCGGCGGTCTGCTCCACCTCGGCAATCACGTCCCAGGTGCGCGGATCGGCGTTGCGGGCCTCCCAGGCCTCCATCCCCCGTTTCGGGTTTTCGCCCAGACGGGTGGCCCCGGCCGGCGGCTGGTCGCGCTTGTACTTGCCGGACAGCCACCCGCCGCCCAGCGGCGACCATGGCAGCAGACCGATCCCGGCGTCGAGTGCGGCCGGCACAATTTCCGACTCGATCTCACGGACCAGCAGGCTGTACTGCGGCTGCAGCGTCACCGGGGCACTCCAGCCATGGGCCTTCGCCACATGGACCGCCTTGGTCAACTGCCAGCCCAGGAAGTTGGAGAAGCCGTAGTAGGCGATTTTGCCGCTGGTGACGGCGTCGTGCAGGAACCGGAGGGTCTCCTCGAGGGGCGTAACAGGGTCCCACGCGTGCAGCTGGTAGAGATCGATCTGTTCTACGCCGAGCCGGCGCAGCGAGTCATCGAGTGCCCGGACAAGGTGCCGGCGGGAGGTTCCGACGTCGTTGGGGGCCTGGCCCATCGGGAAGCGGCCCTTCGTGGCCACCACCGCCCGGTCCCGGACCTCGGCCCGGTCCGCCAGCCACCGGCCGATGATTTCCTCCGACACCCCCGAGCTGTAGACGTCGGCGGTGTCGATGAAGTTGCCGCCCGCCGCGAAGTAGTCATCCAGGATCGCGCGGGATTGCTCCTCGGTGGCCTCGGCGCCAAAAGTCATGGTGCCCAGCGCATAGTTGGAGACGACGGCGCCGCTGTTGCCCAGGGTGCGGTATTGCATGGAGCTCCTCAAGTTGGGGTCAGTCTTCAGTGGGGGTGGTGCGCAGCGGGTGGTAGGTCCGCCAGGTGTGCTCCGGCGCGTAACCCAGCAGCCGTTTGGCCTTGTCGATCGAGAGCATGGTCTCGTGCTCGGCCAGGTCCTTGACGACTTTGACGTTCGGGAACACCTCGGCAGCCAGGCTGGCGCTGGAGCGGCTCATCACCGTGTCCTCGTTGGCGATGATGAACGCCTCGAACCCGGGCTTGCCGTGCTCCAGGGCTCGGGCCACGGCCTGGGCGCCGTCCCGGCCGTCAATGTAGCCCCAGAGATTCCACTTGCGCGCCCGCGCGTCGTGGTCGAAGGAGGGGAATTCCTCATAGTCCTCCGGGTCCATCACATTGGAGAACCGCAGGCCGGTGATGCTCAGGACCGGGTCCCAGCGGGTCAGCTGGATGGCCATCTGCTCCTCAAGGTGTTTGACCAGGGAGTACGTGCTTTCCGGCCGGGCGGGGTAGTCCTCGTCCACCGGGATGTAGGGAGGGTCGACGTCGAAAGGCAACCCCAGCACCGTCTCACTGGACGCGTAGACGATTTTCTTGATCCCGGCCCGCCGGGCAGCCTGGAACACGTTGTAGGTGGACTGCATGTTGTTCTCGAAGGTGGCGGCATCCGGGGCATGTCCCGGTGCGGGAATCGCGGCCAGGTGCACCACGGCGTCAAAGCCGGCATGGCGGTCCTCCAGGCCGAGGAACACGTCCACCACCTGGCCGTAGTTGCGCAGGTCCACCTCCGTGAAGCCCGGGCCGCGCACACCGGTGCGGTCAAGGTTGGTCACCTCGTGCCCGTCATCGCTGAGCCGCCGCACGACGTTTCGGCCCAGCTTTCCGCTTCCTCCGGTAACAGCAACTTTCATCAGGAACTCCTCGGGTGGCAGGCTCGGCCGACCGTCATGGTCAGGCCGGGGGGCCGGCACCTGCTCCGGTGCCGGCGGTCACCGTTCCACCCTAAGCGGAGGCGGCCACGGTGCCCAGCCCCGCGTGACTTTCGGCCCTAGGCAGTCCCGGGGGCAGGGGCAAGGCTGGGGACCATGAACGGTGATCAGCGCATTGTCGTGGGTGTGGACGGTTCCGAGTTTTCGACGACGGCGCTCCGCCTCGCCGGGCGCATGTCCACCGCTCTGAACATCCCGTTGGAAGTCATCACATGCCTGGGAACTTCCGATTTCTTCCTGGCCTCCCACCTGCCCGAGGACAGAACGCCCACCCTCGATGAGCTGGAGGAGACCGCCGAACGCCTCGTGGACCAGGCACTGGAGCGGGCCTTCGGCGAATCGCGTCCGGAAGGACTTACCCGCTCGGTCAAGTTCGGGGCGCCCGCCAAGGTCCTCGTCGAGGAAAGCCAGCACGCCGAAATGCTCGTGGTGGGCCGGCGCGGCAAGGGCGGCTTCCTCCATCAGGTCATGGGCTCGGTGAGCGCGGCCGTCGCGGCCCACTCCCACTGCCCGGTGGTGGTGGTCGGGCCGGAATCGGACGACCCCAGGGGCCGGACCAGCGCATGAGGTCCCTCGCGTGAGCGGTCAGCACGTCCCCGGCCGGTTGCGCGGACCGCTCGCGGCGCTGGCTGCGGCATCGGCGGGCGCAGCCTACGTCCTGGCCGTCCGGCCGCGGCTCCTGCGCTGGGGGGCTACCACCCAGGAGGCCGCCGGCCCGCTCGCCGGGGACGAGATCGTGCCCGCCCCGCGCATGCAAAGCACCCGCGCGATCACTATTGCGGCCCCGGTGGCAGAGGTCTGGCCGTGGCTTGTCCAGATGGGCGCCGGGCGGGGCGGCTTCTACTCCTACGACTGGCTCGAACGCGGCGCGGGTCTGGGCATCCGGAGTGCGGACCGGATTCTCCCGGAGCTGCAACGCCTGAAAGTTGGCGACGTCGTTCCGCTGTCCCCCGACGGCGGCCTTCCGGTCCGGCTCATCCAGTCCGGGGCGGCGCTGGGGCTGGGCGGAACCATCGATCTGCGCACGGGGAGGATGTCGCCGGCGGGGGTCCGTCCCATCGGGCGCCGGCTGGACGTCGGCTGGACGTTCGTGTTGCGACCTGCTGGGCCCCAGGCCACCAGGCTGCTGTCCCGCACCCGGTACGACTTTTCGCCCCTGGCGGAGGGTCTGGCCCTGCGTGCACTGCTGGAACCGGTGCAGTTCCTGATGGAACGGCGGATGCTCCTGGGGATCCGGTCCAGGGCAGAGGGCCGCCGGCGCTAGGGTCCGCGGGATTCGTGGTCCCTGCACTCCCCGGTTCTGGCCACCTCAGACGCCCGCGGCCCCTCAGACGCCCGCGGCCCGCGCGCCGGCACCGTTCGGGGGCAGCAGGTAGTCGACAAACCAGTCCCGCGCCAGGATGGCCGCCGCCGCGAGCGTGCCCGGCTCTTCAAACAAGTGCGTTGCCCCCTGCACGACGGCGAGCTGGCTGGGACTGCGCATCATCGCCTTCGCCCGGCGGTTCAGTTCCAGGACCTCGTGGTCCAGGCTCCCCACAATCAGGAGCGTGGGCGCCTTGACGGCGGACAACCGCGGGCCGGCGAGGTCGGGGCGGCCGCCGCGGGACACGACAGCCGCGATCCGCGCCGACGGCTCCGACGCCGCCCACAGCGCAGCCCCGGCTCCCGTGCTCGCACCGAAGTACCCCAGAGCGCAGGAGGCCGTGTCCGCCCGGGTGGAAAGCCAGTCCGTGGCCGAGGACAGCCTGCGGGCCAGGAGTTCGATGTCAAAGACGTTGGCGCGGTGGCGCTCCTCCGCCGGCGTCAGCAGGTCCAGCAGCAGCGTGCCGAGACCGGCCTGCTGCAGGACGCCGGCCACGTACCGGTTCCGGGGGCTGTGGCGGCTGCTGCCGCTGCCATGGGCGAACAGCACCACGGCGCTGGCCGGCACCGGAAGGTGCAGCTGGGCCTGGAGCCGCACCGCGCGGGACGGGATTTCCACTTCCTCGTCGACGTCGGCGGCAGTGTCGGCGCGGGTCGCCATCGAGGTCCAGAAGGGCGGCGGTGCGGCCTCGACGCGTTTGGCCGCAAGATCGAGCAGGCGCAGCACCTCGTCGTCGTCAGTCGGCGAGAAGTCCCGGTAGTGGTATCCGACGGCGGTGAACTGGCGCGGCGTGGCCAGGCAGACAACTTCGTCCGGTTCCGTCAGGTCGGCGAGGGTCTCGGCGGGGGCAACCGGAACGGCCAGGATCACGCGGGCCGCACCCTGTTTGCGGGCGACCCGGCAGGCCACGCGGGCGGTGGAGCCGGTGGCGATCCCGTCGTCGACGATCACCGCGATGCGTCCGGTCAGGTCGTGCCGGGTCCGGCCCTTCCGGAACAGGACCACCCGGTTTTCCAGCACGCCGCGTTCGCGTTCTTCAACAGCCTGGAGTTCCGCACCGCTGATCCGCGCATGGGCCAGGACCTCCTCGTCCAGGACTTTGGCGCCGCCTTCACCGATAGCCCCCATGGCGAGCTCGGGCTGGTAGGGAAGCCCAAGTTTCCGCACCACAATCACATCCAGGGGAGCATCCAGGGCGGCGGCGACTTCGAAGGCCACAGGCACGCCGCCGCGCGGCAGGCCAAGGACCACAATGTCCTGGCCACGCAATTCCGCCAGACGCCTGCCGAGCTGCCTGCCGGCGTCGACCCTGTCTTCAAAAATGCTCATGGGCTATGGCTTTCAAGTCGAAGCGTGGGCCATCGGCCATCAGTCGTGTGCTGCTTAAACTGGTGCGCTCCTACGGGTTCCCCTAACCCGAACAGGACCAGGTGGCCGCTGACTCCAACTATCCGCCCGCGCCCGAAACCCTGTGAGGGCCTTTATGCCCGAGTTTGCGTCGGCGGCGCCAGCCCGGGCCACGGTGGACGAGCAGCGGCCTGGCCGCCGGGATGCTGAAGCGGGCGGCCCGGCGGGCGATGCGGTGGGTCTGGCCGCGGTGCCGGAGCGCCGCCGGCTCGCGTGAGACAGGCTGCTGGGCGGCCCGGGAGTAGAACCAGACTTTCGCCATTTCCACCAGCACCAGGTACACCACTGCCATCCCGAGCAGGGCGAGGAAGAACGGCACAGGCAGCGGATCGAAGCCCAGCACGCCGGCCAGGGGCGAGAACGGCAGGTACACCCCGAGGGCCACCACGCCCAGGGAGGCCCCGACCAGGCCAAGCGACGGCCTGCTCCGGAAGAAGGGCACTCGCCGGGTCCTGATGACGAAGATGATCAGCGTCTGCGTCACGATGGACTCGATGAACCAGCCGGCCCGGAATTCGCCCGGAACCGCGTCGAAGACGAAAAGCATGAGGGCGAAGGTCGCGAAGTCGAAGATGGAGCTGATGGGGCCAAACAGGAACATGAAACGCCGGATGAAGCCGATGTCCCAGTGCGATGGGGCCACCAGCTGTTCCTTGTCCACCCGGTCGCCCGGAATGGCCAGCTGGCCGGCATCGTAGAGCAGGTTGTTGAGCAGAATCTGGCCCGGCAGCATGGGCAGGAAACTCAACACCACGGAGGCCGTGGCCGCGCTGAACATGTTGCCGAAGTTGCTGGACGTGCCCATGAGAACGTACTTGATGGTGTTGGCGAAGATCCGCCGGCCTTCCATGACGCCCTCGGCCAACACCCCCAGGTCCTTGTCGAGCAGCACGACGTCGGCGGCGTCCTTGGCGACGTCGGTGGCGCTGTCGACCGAGATGCCGATGTCCGCGGCATGCAGCGCGAGGGCGTCGTTGACGCCGTCGCCCATGAACCCGACGGCGCCGCCGCTTAGCCGCAGCAGCCGGATGATCCGAGCCTTCTGTTCGGGCGACACGCGGGCGAAGATGCTCGCCTCCCGTGCGGCGGCGGCCAGCTCCGGATCGGACATGGCCTCCACGGCGGCGCCGCTGAGCGTCCCGCCGGAGAGCACGCCGAGTTCGTCACAGACCTTTTCGGCGACCCTGGCGTTGTCGCCGGTGGCGATCTTGACCGTAATGCCGAGCGCCTCGAGCTGGTCAAGGGAGGCCCGTGCATTGGCTTTGGGCCGGTCCAGGAAGATGAGGAAACCGGCGAGGATCAGGTCCTTCTCGTCGGGCGGCGTCAGGTCCTCCAGGCCGCCAGCGGGTCGCGTTCCGACAGCCACCACCCGGGATCCGGCGTCGAACTGCTTGTCCAGCATCGCCTGCACGTCCGCCGGCGTGCCCACGCAGAGCGCCAGGACATCTTCCGGCGAGCCCTTTGTGATGATGCGGGCAGGTCCGTTCGCTTCGCGCACCAGCACGCTGGTCCGGCGGCGCTGGTGGTCGAAGTCTATGACGTCCAGCCGTTCGTAGCGCTCCGGCCGGAAGCCCGCCGCGTCGGGTGATTCCCAGAGGGCTGCATCCAGGGGGTTCAGGCCGACCGTGGAGAGCCGCGCCTCGGCGTAGTCGGCCTCTGTCGCCAGCAGTCCGAGCGTGAGCAGCTCGGCGGGCTCGATGCCCGCGCCGACGGGCAGCGCGGTGGTGAAGCTGATCCGGCCCTCGGTCAGCGTCCCGGTCTTGTCCGTGACCAGGATGTCCATGTCGCCCAGGTCCTCGATGCAGACCAGGCGCTTCACCAGGACCTTGCGCCGGGCCAGCTGCCGGGTGCCCGTGGCCAGGCTGGTGCTGACCACCGCGGGCAGCAGCTGCGGCGTGATGCCGACCGCGATCGCCAGGGAGAACAGCAGGGATTCGATCACGGGCCGGTGCAGCAGCAGGTTCGCGACGAAGATGAGCGAGCTCAGTCCGATGGCCACCTGCAGCAGCAGGAAGGAGAACCGCTTGAGGCCCAGCTGGAACTCGGTCTGCGGCTGCCGTTCGCCCAGGCCCAGTGCAATCCGGCCGAATTCCGCCCGGCCTCCGGTGGCTACCACCACTGCCGTGCAGCTGCCGGACTGGAGCACGGTCCCCATGAAGACGCAGCTGGTCAGGTCCGCCAGCGGGGCATCCTGCGGCACGGGCGCAGGATCCTTGGCGACCGGCAGCGATTCCCCGGTCAGGATGCTTTCATCACACAGGAGGTCCTTGGCCGTCAGCACCCGCATGTCCGCCGGAATGATCGCGCCGATCCCCAGGTGGACGACGTCGCCGGGCACCAGCGCGGTGACGTCGATTTCGCCCGGACTTCCGTCGCGGACGACGACGGCGCGGTGCGTGACGCGGGAATGCAAGGCCTCCGCAGCGCGTTCGGCCCGGTATTCGTTGCTGAACCCCAGCCCGACGCTGACCAGCAGGATCACGCCGATGACGATCGCGTTCGTGGCGTCCCCGAGAAACAGTGAAAGCCCGGCGGTGATGAGCAGGAGGAGCAGGATGGGGCTTGCCAGCTGCCGGCCCAGCACCGACCACCCGCTGGCCATGTGGGTCCGCACCGCATTCGGCCCTATTTCCGTCAGGCGCCTGCCCGCTTCGGCACCCGTCAGTCCGTTCCCGCCCGAGCCCAGCTCGGCCAGCACGGCGGCAACAGGCCGGCCCGCGGCGCGGGCGATCGCCAGCGGGGCGGAGGGTAAGTCCTTGACGTCCAGCTCTGGCATACGGAATCCGTTCGCGACATTTCGCCTAAGGCACAGCTTATGCCCAGGACGAACGGTTCAGGAGCCGTCGGGGCCGGAGCCCGTGTGGAACCTGCGTTTCCCGGATGTATATACTCTCCCGGTACGGTTTTGCAGCGAGCCGTTGGATTGTTCTTCGATCCGGCCGCTGCCGTATCCGCCCCTTGCCGCGGTGGGAAGCTCGGCCGGGTCGTCTTGACCTGAGTGAAACGGCACAACAGATAAGTGGTCAGCGAGTCAACCGCAAATTCAATAAACCAGCAGCTGCATGAACTGGTGCTCAGCAGCTCCGACGTCGAGGACTTCCTCGGGGAGCTGGCCCGCGTATCCGCGCGCAGCCTGTCCGAGCCCGGGGACGAGATCCTGTGCGGCATCACGCTTCTTCGGGAAAAGAAGGCGGCCACCGTCGCGAGCAGCAGCCCCGCCGCGCAGGCCATGGACGAAATCCAGTACACCTTCGGTGACGGCCCTTGCATGACGGCTTCCCGGGAACAGGTAACCGTCCACGTTGGGGACCTTGAACTCGATGGCCGTTGGCCGCAGTACGCCGCGGCGGTGCGGGGGCACGGCTTCCGGTCGATCCTGGCGCTGCCGTTCCTGCTGGAAGGCGAGACCCGGGCCGCCCTGAACCTCTATTCGCACCGGCCGGGCCGGTTCGATCACCGCGCCACGGAGCTGGCCCGTGACTTCGTCCACCAGACGTCCATGGCGCTGCGCCTCGCCGTCCGGTTCGCGCACAGCAGCGATACAGCCGCCAACCTCAAGGCCACCCTGGAGACGCGGACCGTGATCGACGTCGCCGTCGGCATCATCATGGCGCAGAACCGCTGCAGCCAGGACGAGGCGTTCGAGCTCCTGAAGTCGGCCTCGAGCGCCCGGAACATCAAGCTCCACGCCGTCGCGGCCGGGGTGGTTGAGTCACTCGGGCAGGGCCCCACCCGGACCCACTTCGACGTCTAACCCCGGCCCCGAGCAGCCAGTGCGGTCAGGCCGGGCTTCCGGGCAGCGGCTCGCCCGCCGCCGCGCCAAGGCCCGTGAACGCCAGAATGCCGTCCCGCACTTCGAGGGCCCGGTTGTGCTGGACGACATGCCCGGTTCCCTGCACTTCCAGCAGCCGCCCGCGGCTGGCGAGCCCGGCCAGCCGGCGGCACCAGTCTGCATCCGCGATGGGGTCGTTGGCGCCGCGCACCACGAGGACCGGTGCGCTGACGCCGGCGATCTTCTGTTCCATCGGGTACTCCATCATGACCTGCAGGGTCTTGAAGTACCAGGACGGGCCGCAACGCAGGTAGTCGGTGAAAACCAAGGCGTTCGAGGAGGGACTCTCGTAGAACAGGCAGTCACGGCCCAGCGCCAGGCCCATCTGTGCCACGGATCCGTGTCTGGGGTCCACCACGGGACCCATCAGCACCACATTCGAGATCTGTTCCGGCTGCTGAAGGGCCGCCTCCAGGGCCATCTGTGTTCCCATTGAGTGCCCCACCAGCACTATTTCCGCAACGCCAAGCTGTTCCATGGCGCCGAGGATGTAACGGGCGTGGTCGGCAATGGACAGCTGGTACGCGGGCTTGGGGGTGGCACCGAATCCCGGCAGGTCGATGGAGTAGGTCTCCATCGACCCGGCCAGGAGCCGGTGCAGCCGGCGCAGGTAGCGGTGTGACGCGCCGATTCCGTGGATGAGCACGACGGCGGGCGCGGACCCGCCGGCCACTTCGCGCGAGGCGAAGACGTGGCCGGCGTGGCCCGCGGCTGAAATCTCCAGGCGGACCGGACCGGTCATGCTGTGAAAGACCGCGGCGGGGAGCACGGGTACAGGAGGGACCGCGTGGCAGCTGCCGGGGTCATGAAGGGCTCGTTTCGTCGCCGGGTGGTCAGCCCAGTCTAGTAAGCCTGCTGGCTAGAACCCTGACGCCGTGCGGGGCGGCCGGCCCTTCAGGATGATCGGGCGGATCAGTTGTCCCGTTTGTCCCGCTCCTCGAACTCCTCATCGAGGTCATAGTGCCGGAATTCCGTCTCCGGATTCGGCTCCCCCTCCACCACGTACTCATAGTCCAGTTGGCGCTCGACTTGGCTGTCGAGGACCTGAAGATCCTTGTCCGGCAACTTGCTGAGATCCTCCGGGAAGTCATCTTCCGGGCTGAGGTGCAGCTTCTCGGTCATTGCATGGCTCCCTTGGCCAGGGGATGGACTCGCGCTTGCTCTGTCCTGGCTGCATTCAGGATAGCCCTTACTGCCGGCGCGGCCGAGGGCCCGTTTTAGGCGGGCTCGGAGCCGACGTTTACCAGCCAGTCCACACCAAACCGGTCCTTGCACATGCCGAAGACGTCGCCCCAGGGTGCCTTCTCCAGCGGCATGGCGACTGTGCCGCCATCGGCCAGCTTGTCGAAGTAGCCGCGGAGCTCAGCTTCGTTGGCACCGCTCAGGGACACGGAAAAGTTGTTGCCCGGGGTGTAGTCCATGCTGTTGGGCGTGTCCGCGCCCATCAGCACCATGCCGGCGTCCGTCCTGAGCTGGGCATGCATGATTTTCTCCTGCTCCGCCGGGTCTTCGCTGGCGTGGTATTCGGCGAAAGTACTCATGGTCAGTTCCCCGCCGAACACCGACTGGTAGAAGGTCATGGCGTCTTTCGCGTTGTCGCGGAAGCCGAGGTAGGGATTGAGCGTAGTCATGTCCGAAACTCCTTGCTGTTGGGGGCGCCGGCCGGGCGGCAACGACGACGGTGCACGGTACAGGGCATATCCTGCCGCAAAACCAACAGCGTGGGTAGATGTCCGGCCGCGGAACCGGACAGCCCGCGACTAAGCAGGTGAACGGCCGGCCGAATGCGTCCGACGGCGGCCGGTGCCGCCGTCGGACGCTGCGGCGGGAGTGCGGCTACGGCGTCTGGCCTGCGTGCTCGCCTTCGGCGATTTCCTCAAGGAGTTTGGCGTTGAAGGCCGGAAGGTCACGTGGGCTGCGGCTGGTCACCAGGCCCTGGTCCACCACGACCTGCTCGTCAGTCCAGATCGCGCCGGCATTCTTCAGGTCCGTCTGCAGCGTGTGGTAGGAGGTCAGGTTCCTGCCGCTGACCACGCCGGCGTCGATGAGCAGCCACGGCCCGTGGCAGATGGCGGCGACGGGCTTGTGCTGCTCGAAGAAGGCACGCGTGAACGCCTGGGCCTCCTTGTCGACCCTGAGGTGATCGGCGTTGACCACGCCGCCGGGGATGACGAGGGCGTGGAAATCGGCGGCGTCGGCCCGCCCCACGGCGAGGTCGACGGCGAACCGCTGTCCCTTTTCGGTGCCGTCATAGCCCTGCAGCTCTCCGCTCTTCGGCGAGACCAGGGTTGGCACACCGCCGGCTTCCTTGACGGCATCCCACGGGCTGGTCAGCTCCACTTGCTCCACACCGTCCGTCAGCAGGAACGCGACTTTCTTGCCGGAAAGATTGTGCTCTGACATGTGTCCTCCTCGTGCCGGGCGCGGGCCGGCAACATTCGTTCAGTGCCGGCGCCACGCGCAATGTCCCACTTGGTTTGCAGTGTTAACTCTAGAAAGCCGCCAAGTCGTAAGCAAGCTGATGATGCATTGCAGAGATCCCGCCGGCACAGGACGGGAAGCTGAGAGAATGGGCCCATGGAAGTCGCTTTCGGGCTGCTGGCCCTCGTCGCCATCGTCTGTGCCTGCAGCGCACTGGGCCAAAGGATCAACATCTCCGTCCCCCTGCTGCTGGTGCTGGCCGGCGTGGTGTGCTCGTTCCTGCCGTTCGTTCCGACCATCGAGCTGAACCCCGAAATCGTTCTGGTCGGGCTGTTGCCGCCGCTGCTCTATGCGGCGGCGCTGCAGACCTCGCTGTTCGATTTCCGTTCCAACCGCCGCTCCATCGGCCTGTTGTCGGTCGGCTACGTCATTTTCGGCACCGTCAGCGTCGGGCTGGTGGTCGCCTGGCTGTTTCCCGAGATCCCGCTGGCGGCCGCCATGGCCCTGGGCGCCGTCGTCGCGCCCCCTGACGCCGTGGCGGCGACGGCGATTGCGCGAAAGGTGGGCATGCCCCGCCGGGTTGTCACCATCCTGGAGGGCGAATCGCTGGTCAACGACGCCACGGCGCTGGTCTGCCTGCGTGCTGCCATCGCCGCGATCGCCGGAGTTGTCTCCGCCGCGGAGATTGCCGGCGGCTTCGTCCTGGCGGTTGGCGGGGGCGTGGCGGTGGGCGTTGCCGCGGCCTTCGTGCTCACGGCGCTCCGCAAGCGGATCCGGAACGTGGCCATCAACACTTCCACTTCCCTGATCGCCCCGCTTGTCGCCTACCTCCCGGCGGAAGCGATCCACGCCTCCGGCGTCCTGGCCGTCGTCGTCACCGGGCTGATCATGGGGACCAAGGCGCCGTCCATGCCAAACGGGGCGGCCCGGCTGAGCCAGCGCAGCAATTGGCACACGGTCCAGTTCCTGTTGGAGAACTCCGTTTTCCTGCTGATCGGGCTGCAGGTCCGGACCATCATCGAGGGCGTCCGGGATGACTCGCTGGGGCCGGAACGGATCTGGTTCGGCTGTGCCGCCGTGCTGCTGGCCGTGCTGGTCCTGCGCCCGGTCTGGGTCTTCCCCGCAACGTACCTGCCGCGGCTCATTCCCGCGGTTCGGCGCAAGGATCCCGCGCCGCCCTGGCAATTTCCGGCGATCGTCTCCTGGGCGGGCATGCGCGGCGTGGTGACGCTTGCCGCTGTCCTGGTCCTGCCGGCGGAGCTGGAGCACCGGTCGGTTCTGATCCTGATGGCCCTCGTGGTGGTGGCCGGCACGCTGACCCTGCAGGGTTTCACGCTCCCGGCCCTGGTCCGGTTGCTGCGCGTGAAGGGACCGGACCCGCGCGAGGACGCGCTCAACGAGGCGTCGCTGATGCAGATGGCGACGGCGGCTGGCGTGCAGCGGCTCCAGGAACTGCGTTCGGACGCCGATCCCCCCGAAGTCGTGGCGATGCTGAAACGGCGCACCCAGGAGCGCGGGCTGGCCGCATGGGAGCGGCTGGGCCGGCCGTCCGCCGAAGCCGCCACCCCCAGCCAGCGTTACGCCCAACTCCGGCTGGCGATGCTGGACGCCGAGCGCACCAAGGTCCTCGAGCTGCGGCGCGGCGGCGGATACGCGCACGAGGTCCTGGTCAACGTCCTTGACCGCCTCGACGTCGAAGAGTCCATGCTCGACGCCGCACTGGAGGAACCGGACGCGGACGGCAGCGGCGGCGAGGGAATCGCCCGGCCCCGCGGCGTTTGTCCGCACCTGGAGTCCGCCCCCGATCTCACCGTCCCGTCTGGTCCCTTCTGCGAGGCGTGCGAACGGGAGGGGACGACGACGGTGCATCTGCGGATGTGCCTGCAGTGCGGCAACGTGGCCTGCTGCGATTCCTCGCCGGGAACCCACGCGTACAAACACTTCCAGCTCAGCGGCCACCCCGTCATGCGCAGCGTCGAGCCCGGCGAGGACTGGCGCTGGTGCTACCCGGACGAACTCCTTGGCTAGGCCGCAGGCGCCGGCCAGCGCCGCCCGGCCCCGGCATCCGGCGCCCCTGTTCACCGCACCGTCCCCTCCGTAGGCTGGAAGGGGACCTGCTGGAAGTGGACCCTGCGAAGAGAAGGCTGCCTGCCGCCGTCGGACGAAAAGAGGACACCATGGACAACCAAGACATCCTGGAGCGCATCAAGGCCCTGGTGGAGGAGGAACACGGCCTCCGCGAAGGCTCAACCCAGTCTGGCGGGACCGGAGGCCCGGACATCCTCCGGCTGCAGCAGGTGGAAGAACAACTGGATCAGTGCTGGGACCTGCTCCGCCAGCGGCGCGCGAAAAAAGACTATGGCGAGAACCCCGACGAGGCGGAAGTGCGGCCGGTCAGCGAGGTCGAAGGCTACCAAAGCTAGCCCCCGGGCCCTGACCTGACAGGCAGGCAGGCAGGCAGGCAGGCAGGCAGTCCATGCTGATCGCGCTGCTGGGAGACGTCATGCTGGGCCGGCTGGTGAACCGGCACCTGGCAGCGGCCAGGCCTGCCTATCCGTGGGGCGACACGCTGGCGGTCCTGAAGCAGGCGGACGTCCGCATCGCCAACCTCGAGTGTGTCCTGGCGGCCGGCGGCGAGCCCGAACCCGGCAAGATCTTCCATTTCCGCTCGGACCCGAAGAATGTGGCAAGCCTCCTCGCGGCCGGGATCGACGTCGTCTCGCTCGCCAACAACCACGTCCTGGATTTCGGCCAGGACGCGTTCGGGGAGATGCTGCCCGCGCTGGACGGCTGCGGCATTCTCCATGCCGGGGCCGGCCCCGACCTGGAGGCCGCCCGCCGCCCGGCCGTGTGGCGCGTGGGCGCCGTCGCCGTCGGATTCATTGCCTTCACGGACAACGAGCCCGGCTGGGAGGCGGGCACCGCGGCTCCCGGGGTCTACTACGTCCCGGTGGAGGATGTCCCCATCGATGACGCCGGCCGGCGCGGCGGGACACGATTGGACGGACTCTTGGAACTGGTCGCCAGGACCAAGGCCCGCGTCCAGGTCCTCATCGTGTCAGCCCATTGGGGCGGCAACTGGGGCTACGACGTCCCGGCCGGGCACCAGGACCTTGCCCGGGACCTCATCGAGGCCGGGGCCGACGTCGTGTTCGGCCACTCGCCGCACATATTTCGCGGCGTCGGCATCCACCGGAACCGTCCTATCATCTTCAGTGCCGGGGACTTCATTGACGACTACGCTGTGGACCCGGTCGAGCGCAATGACCAGTCTTTCGTGTTCATGCTCGACACCGGCGCCGGCGCACCCCGAACGCTTCGGCTGCATCCGACCATCATCGACGGATTCCAGGCGCGCCTGGCCCGCGGATCGGCACCCGATATTGCCGCCCGGATGCAGCGGCTGAGCGGTCAGCTGGGCACGCTGGGCTACTGGAACGCCTCCGGCCGCTGCCTTGAGATTCCGCTGGACCAAAACTGAATCGCTGTAGTGGGCCAGCCGGCGGGCTGATTGTCAGACTGGTTGCTTGCCGGTCCGGCTGCTTACCAGGGCGGCCGAGACCTCCCTGTTGACGGCGGGCATGATCTCCGTGGCCAGCAGTTCAATCGACCGGGCCGTCTCGGCAAAGGGTAGGCCGCCCAGTCCGATCTGGGCCAGGTATCGCGAGTTCCCCAGAGTCTGGTGGATCTCCAGGAGCTTCTCGGTGATCTGCTGCGGGCTCCCCACCAGCAACCCGCCGCCGGGCTCGGTCCAGGAATCGAAGGTGGATCGGGGGAAGTGGTCTACGGGTCGCGGCATGTTTTGTTCGAAGTAGGCCCGGTAGTAGGGGTAGAACGTGTCGCGCGCCTGCTGTGACGTCGGCGCCGCGTAGAAGTGACCGCCGGCCCCCACCGGCAGCGCGCCGGCATCGTGGCCGGCCTCGGCAGCGCTCTCGCGGTAGAGCTCAACAAGGCGGCGGAAACGGGCCGGCCCTGACAGCAGGGCGATGAAAAGAGGAAGCCCGAGCCTGCCCGCCCGGGAAAAACTCGCCGGGGTGCCACCGACGCCCACCCAGACTGGCAGCTTCGCCTGCACCGGGCGCGGGGCGATGTCCATGTCCGGGATGCTCTGAGTCAGTCGTCCGGCCCACTGCACTGTGGAGTTGTCCCGGGCGTTGTCCCGCAGTTCCAGCAGCAGGCGCAGCTTCTCATCAAACAGGGCGTCGTAGTCGTCGAGCTTGTGGCCGAACAATGGATACGACTCCACGAACGCGCCGCGGCCCGCAATGATCTCGGCCCGGCCGTCGGAGATCAGGTCCAGAGTGGCGAACTGTTCAAAGAGCCGCACGGGGTCCTGGGTGGAGAGCACCGTCACGGCCGTGCCCAGCCGGAGATTGGATGTTTCCCGGGCGATCGCGGCGAGGACGACTTCCGGGGCCGAGAGGGCGAAGTCGCGCCGATGATGCTCCCCCAACCCCAGGAATCCGAGGCCCGCCTGATCGGCCAGCTTGGCGAGTTCGATGATCTCTTTTAGCCGCTGCTGCGGGGACAGCGCGATGCCGGTGCTGCTATCGCGGGTGAGCTCGCCGAAAGTGAAGATACCAAAGTCCATATTTATTGAACATTCAATCATTTGGATTCATTCCTGGCCTCACCCGGCAGCATCAAAACCGGCGGGCATATGAGGCCGCGTTTACATTCCTGAAACATGCCGGTCACGCGAACTTCACGCCGTCGCGATTCCCGTAACGTGCCCGCAACTTTTCGCCTCACTGCCGGAAACATGGCTCCGCGAGGATTAAATCCGGATCGGGGGGCCGGCGGCGACGTGTCCCGGTACGGAAGACTGACGAGAAGGGACCCGCCGGTGCAGCTCACTGCTGGAAGCGTCTGGATGATTGTGTCGGCAGCGATGGTTCTGCTGATGACCCCGGCCCTGGGCCTGTTTTACGGCGGGATGACCCGGGCCAAGGCCTCGCTCAACATGATGATGATGAGCTTCGTCTCGGTCGGGATCGTCGGCGTGGTGTGGGTCCTCTGGGGCTACTCCATGAGCACCGGGCAAGGTGTCCTCGGCGTGTTCGGCAACCCGTTCGCGAGCTTCGGCCTGAGCAGCCTCATCGGTTCGCCGGACCTGATCAAGGCCGGCTACAGCGCCACTTTTGCCATCCTCACCGTGGCCCTCATCAGCGGCGCCATCGCGGACCGCGCGAAGTTCACCTCCTGGGCCCTCTTCGTCCCCGTCTGGATCACCCTCGTGTACTGCCCCCTGGCCTTCATGGTCTGGGGCGGAGGCCTCATGAGTGCCGGCGGCGCCGTAAGTGCCGTCTTCGGCCAGGTCATCGACTTCGCCGGCGGCACCGTAGTGGAAATCGCGTCCGGAACGGCGGCGCTGGTCCTGGTCCTGATCCTGGGCAACCGGCACGGCTTCGGCAAGGACCCCGGCCACCGCCCCCACAACATCCCCTTCATTATGCTCGGCGCGGGCATCCTGTGGTTCGGCTGGTTCGGCTTCAACGCCGGCGCCGCCACCACAGTGGAGCAGGCCGGCCTGATCTGGGTGAACACCCTGGCCGCCCCTGCCGCAGCCATGATCAGCTGGCTGGTGACGGAGAAGGTCCGCCACGGCCACCACACCTCCTTGGGCGCGGCGTCCGGCGCCGTCGCCGGCCTGGTGGCGATCACGCCGTCGTGCGCCAACATCAGCCCGCTCGCCGCGCTGGGCCTTGGCTTCGTGGCCGGTGCGGCCTGCGCCGTGTTCGTGGACCTGAAATTCAAGTTTGGCTTCGATGACTCGCTCGACGTCGTCGGCGTCCACCTCGGCGGCGGCCTGATCGGCACGCTCGCCCTCGGTTTCATTGCGCTCCCGGTGGACGGTGCCGGCGGCGGGCTGTTCTACGGCGGCGGGCTCCACCAGGTCATCGCGCAGGCCGTGGCCGTCCTCATCACGGTGGCCGTGTCCGGCCTCGGGACCGCGGTGATCGGACTCGCCATCCACAAGACGCTGGGTTTCCGGGTCAGCCGCGAGGACGAACTCGCCGGAGTCGACCGGTCCGAACACGCCGAGACCGCGTATGCCTTTGCCGAGCTCGGTTTCAGCCGGTTCAACCCGTTCGGCCACCACACCGGCGCGGCCCACGCCGCGACGCCTGCCCACGCGGCGACGTCGGCCCACGCGGCCGGCCGGGCACCGGAAAATGCCTCCGCACGCGCAAAGGAAGACAGCCTCGTCTGAGCCGGCCTCTGGGGCCGGCTCAAGTTTTTCCAAAGGGCCCGGGTGTAAGACGCGGTCGGAGGCTTAAGATATGGGCGGGGGGCACTCGAATTAGCGAACTCGCTTAATGGGAGGCCACGATGTTCAGCCAAGCCAGCCGCAAGGCATCAAAACCGAAGCTAACATCGGTGGCGCGGACCCCGCGCAGACACCGGCGCAGCTCCCTTCCCAGACCGGACACATTTTGGTTCGGGCGCGGGCTGGCCTCGCTGGCGGCCTTTGCCCTGGCGGCGGGCGGCGGCCTGGTGGCGGCAGCTCCTTCGAACGCCGCCAACCCGGCACAAAACTACATCGTGGTGCTCAAGGACGGCGTCGTGGACGCCGGAGCGGCGGCGGCCGCCCAGCAAAGCGCCTACGGATTCACGGCATCGAAGGTCTACCGCAACGCTGTGAACGGCTACTCTGCCACCCTGACGGCGGCCCAGGCGCAACGCGTCAAGGCCGACCCCAACGTCGACTTCGTCACGGCAGGCCGGACCTTCCAGCAACCGCGGGATCTTGGAACCGCGGCCACCCAGGAGACGCCGTTTTGGCGCAAGCGGATCGCCGGAACCAGCTCAGACGTCCGGAAGGCCCTCGACCGGGGGCCAAGCCGGATCAACGTCAACGTAGCGGTGATCGACAGCGGCATCGATGCGACCCACCCGGACCTGAACGTCAAGGGCGGCGTCGACTGCCAGTCCGGCTCGCCCGTCGATGTGACCCCCGTTGACGTCCTGGGGCACGGGACATTCGTTGCGGGCGTGATCGGCGCCCGGAACAACCGCCTGGGCGTCATCGGGACCGCCCCGGGCACTCCGCTGTGGTCTGTCCGGGTGGTTGACGACAACGGCCTGATCTCCGAGCAGAGCCTGATCTGCGCGATTGACTGGGTGACCTCGACGCGCAAGGACCATGACGACAGCAACGACATCGCCGTGGCCAACATCAGCATCGCCGGCGGCGCCGCGGACACGCCCAACTGCGGCAAGGGCACGGACCCAATGCACTACGCCATCTGCCGCTCCGTCCGGGCCGGTGTCACCTATGCCGTCGCGGCCGGCAACGCCGGTGAGGACTTCGCCAACACAGTGCCGGCCACGTACGACCAAGTACTGACCGCCACCGCCATGGGCGATTTCGACGGAAAGTCCGGCGGGGATGCCGCCCCGATCTGCGGCCCCGACGACTTTTCGAAGTACGGGCAAAAGGATGACCAGCCCGCGTTCTTCTCCAACTTCGCCACCACGAGTGACGACAAGGCCCACACCGTCTCCGGCCCCGGCGTGTGCATGCTCTCCACCTGGCCCGGCGGCTACAACGTAAGCAACGGCACCAGCTTCGCCAGCCCGGCCGTGGCAGGGTCCGTGGCCCTCTGCATCAGCCAGAAGGCCTGCACGGGATCAGCCGAGCACGTCATGGAGCAGTACCTTGACCTGACAAAGTCGTACTCGACGCGGCACCACGACTACGGCTTCGGCGGCGATCCCATCCACCCGATCTCGGGGCAGTACTACGGATACCTGACCCAGACGGTGAGCTTCTGACGCTGCGGCGGTGAGGAATCCGGCGGCGCAAGTCGCCGCGCCAGCGGCCCTCGGCGAGTCTCAGCCGGGGGCCCAGCCGGGTTTCGGCCCAGCAGCGGGTTTCAGCCCAGCAGCCGGCGTTCATAGGCGAAGGCCACCAGCTGGAGCCGGGTCCCGAGGCCCAGCTTGCCCAGCACGCTCCTGAGGTGTGTCTTGACTGTCGCCTCGGATACGAACAGGCTTCCGGCGATCTCACCGTTGGCCAGCCCCTTGGCCGCGAGCAGGAAGACGTCCCGTTCCCGGACAGACAGCACCTCCAGCGCGGACAGGTCCGGTCCCCCGGCCGGCACGGTCCGGGCGGCATGCTGGAACAAATCCTGCACTGATCCCGGCGCAATCACGGAGTACCCGGAGTACACGGTCCGGATCGCGGCGAGCAGGAACTCCGGTTCGGCGCTCTTGAGCAGGTAGCCGCTGGCCCCGGCGTGCACGGCGTCAACCACCGCCTGGTCCCGGTTGAAGGTGGTCAGGGCGATGATCTTCGGCGCGCCGGTGCCTGCGGCCTCCGCCTGCCGCACGATCCGCCGTGTGGCGCCGACGCCGTCAAGGACCGGCATGCGCAGGTCCATGAGCATCACGTCGGGGCACCGTTCGACGGCGAATGCCGCCGCCTGCGCGCCGTCGCCGGCTTCCCAGGCCATCGCCATGTCCGGCTGGCTCTCCACCAGCATCCGGATTCCCGCCCGGAACAGGGCCTGGTCATCGACAATCGCCACGGTAATGGCCGCCCCGGCATCAGCCACGGTCGCCGGCTTCGGCCAGCGGCATTCCCGGGCGCGCTGCAGGGCTTCCCGCGGGAACCAGGTCCGGCTCCGCGCTGGCGGCGGCAGCGGCAGCGTCGGCGTCGGCCGTCCTTGTGCCGTAGGGGATAAAGACTGTCACCCGGTACTGCTCGCCATCCGGGCCGGACGTCATCCAACCTCCTGCGAGGTGGGCGCGTTCCCGCATCCCGGCGAGGCCGCGGCCCACCCGCGTTTCGGCGGCAGGGTCCGGGCTGTCCCTGCCTGTGGTCTCCGGGATCCCGGACGCCGCATGCAGGGTCAGCCCCGGGCCGCTCCAGTCCAGGTGCAGCCGCACCGCGGTGCCGCGGCCGCCGTGTTTCAGTGCGTTGGTCAGGCATTCCTGGATGATCCGGAATACGGCGAGCTGCTGCCCGGCGGAAAGCTCGGCGGGTGCGCCGGACTCGCTCTGTTCGATCTCGAGGCTGCCCTGCATGCGCGCCACGAGGGGCCCGACGTCGCTGAGCCGGGGCTGGGGCGTGACCATGCCGTCGTCGTGCACCCCCTCGATGACGCGCTGCGCGTCCACCAGGGCGCTCCGGGCCGACGTCGCAATGTTCTCCAGGGCGTTTAGGACTGCCCTCGGCTGGTCCTTGCTCAGGTAGCGGGTGCCATCCGCCTGCGCCGCGATCACGGCGAGTGAGTGGGCCAGCACGTCGTGCAGGTCCCGGCCGATCCGGGTCCGTTCCTGCTCCACGATCAGGTCCACCTCGGCTTCCCTGAGGCTGGTCTGGGCGATGGTCCTGGCCTGGAACAGGCTGCCGCGTTCCTGATACATCGCCAGCAGAAGTCCGACGGCGGCGCAGGCTGCCGCGATCACCAGCAGCAGCGAAAAGAGTTGCCAGCCGTAGGCTTGAAAGGTCCACCGGTCGCCCATGTACAGCGGAAGGAGCCAGCCGACGCCGTTGCCGTAGCGCCAGGACAGCATCAGGAAGGTCATGGCGCCGGCGAACACCACGTTGGCGGCCGCCGCGATGAAGCGTGTCCTTCGCCGGGCCGTCCATTGGATGAAAGCCAGGGACACGAACGCCCCGAGGTAAATGGCCCAGTGGTTGGCGTGCATCGCGGGAATGGCGTACCCCAGTTGGCCCGCGAGCAGCCCTGCCGTGAATCCGAGTGACGCGTAGGGCTTCCAGGCAGCGCAGGCAATCGCTGCCGTCATGAGGATCAGCGGCCACGTCCCCTCCCAGGTGTGGAGGCCGGGGCCCATCCGCCCGGCCTCGGCCACGCACCACAGCGTGAAGAAGAGAACGGCCGCCGCGGGGGCGCCCCAATGCCGCAAAACTTTCAGTAGTGGTTCCATGCTGTCACCCTATCCACGGCGGCTGTCACAGGCAGGTCACATCCGGCCGCACTCCACCTTGGGGCCAGAAGATTCATCTTTCGAGCCAGCCCTCCGTCGATAGCGGGCGTAGTATGGCGGCCATGACCAAGGCAGCGGTTGAGGTCACAGCTCCCGCCGAAGCGGTGCCGTACTCCGTGCTGGACAGCGTGTTCTTCGTGGTGGGCGGCGTTGCGGCTGTGTGGCTGACCGCGCTGCTGGTGCAGTTGAGCTTCGAATGGGGCTGGGCGCAGGTCTGGTTCCTCTTCATCTTCTGGGCCCTGCTCGCCTATCTGGTGCTTCCCCGTCTGCACCGGATCCTGACCCGGCTCTACGTTCCGGACTACTTCATCGGCCGGGCGCGCACCAGCGACGGGCTGCTGGGCGATCCCGTTAACATCGCCCTGCTGGGATCGGAACCGCAGATCCATGGCGTGATGCGGTCCGCGGGCTGGACAAGGGCCGATGACGTGACCCTGGCCAGCAGCCGGCGGATCGTCTCCTCCACCCTCCTGCGCCGCAGCTATCTCGAGGCCCCGGTCAGTCCGCTGTTCCTGTTCGGCCGCCAGCAGGATTTTGCCTACCAGCAGGAAGTCGACGGCACCCCGGGCAAACGGCACCACGTCCGCTTCTGGCGGTGCCCGCCCGGCTGGCTGCTGCCGGGCGGGCTGGCCGTCGACTGGTTGGCGGCCGGCACGTATGACCGCAGCGTCGGGCTGTCCCTGTTTACCCTGCAGATCACCCACAAGATCGATGAGAACACCGACGCCGAACGCGACCATGTGGTCGGCGCCATTACCGGGGCTGATCCCGCGGCCGGGCTCCGGGTGATCCGTGATTTTTCCACCGGCTATCACGCGCGCAACGGCGGGGGCGACACCATCACCACCGACGGCAATCTCCCCATCGTCGATCTCAGGCAGACCGTCGCGGAGCCGACCGCTGCGGGCTTGCTTGGGAGCGACACGCCCCCGGGCGAGGGCCGCGCCAGGCGTCCTTCGACCACGATTGTCGGGGCGGTCTTCGTCGGTGCCCGCGCGGCGGCGGCCGCGCTGCTGGCCCTGTCCCTGGTGCTCTTCAAGGACGCGCACGTCAGCTCACTGGTGCAGCCCGTAGCCGGCCCGGCGGTCACAGAGGCCCAGGCGGAATTGGCCGTCAGCGCCGCAACGGCGGTTGTCCTGCTCTTTGCCGTGGCAGAGATCCTGCTGGCGTGGTTCGTGTTCCTCGGCCGAAACTGGGCCAGGACGGTGGCCATGGCACTGAGCACGGCCGCCATCTGCTTCCAGGCCGTCGATGTTTTCCACGGCGGCCCGGACATCACCCTGAAGTCCAATCTCCCCGGCCTGACCCTGGACATCCTGTTGCTTCTGGCGCTCTCCAGCAAGCGGTCCCGCGACTATGCCCTGCGCCCCCGCAAGGTAATCAACCGGGATTCCAGCCGTCCCGGCGGCCGGACGCCCGTCTGAATCCGCAGGATCCAGGGGCCCTTGACAGCTCTCTCGCTGCGGGAGCTAGATGTTCAAATAGCCAGCAATCCACCGCAGGAGCAGCTAAGGAGCGGACATGAGCGACGACTCACAGGCGCCGGAGCGTCACCACAGCGAGACCCCCGCCGAAGGTGATGCAACGGCTGAACCCTTCGACGACCGCGCCCATTCCCAGGACGCGGCAGAGGGCCCGGACACCGACGACGAACCGGGCCCCACGGCCTAGCCTCCCTAGGCGCTAGCCTCTCTACGAGCGAACTCGCCGGAACTCTGCGGGCTCGCCGGAACTTTCCGGCGAGCGGGGAGGCTTCCGGCGAATTGGGCTCGCCTGCCCCGGCCGGTGTCCTGACGGTCCCCGGCGCACACAGTCCTGAACCGGCGAAATATCTTCGCTCGCCCGGGTGTTTCTCCGGCATGACAACAATCGGAATCATCGGTGCAGGACACATTGGCGGCCAGATCGCCCGCAAGTCCGTGGAGGTCGGCTACGACGTCGTGATCAGCAACTCGCGCGGGCCGGAAACTCTGGCGGAGCTCGTCGCGGAACTGGGGCCCAGGGCCCGGGCCGCAACGCCGGCCGAGGCGGCCGCAGCCGGCGACTTCGCCGTCGTCACCGTGCCGCTCAGGAGCCTCCCGGACGTCCCCGTGGAACCGCTGGCCGGCAAGATCGTCCTCGACACCAACAATTACTACTGGGAACGCGACGGGCATATCCCGGCCCTGGATGACGGCGAGGCCACCACGTCCGGCCTGCTGCAGGAGCACCTTCCCCAGTCCAAGGTGGCCAAGGCTTTCAACCACATCATGTTCTCCCAGATCACCACGGACGGGACCCCGGCCGGCACCCCGAACCGCCGTGCCCTGGCCACGGCGAGCGACTTCCCGGAAGCGGCCGAGCTGGTGACCAGGCTCTATGACGAATTCGGCTTCGACACCGTCAACATGGGCCCGCTCGCCGAAAGCTGGCGCACGGAACGGGACCGCCCGGCCTACGTGATCCGGCAGAACGCGGCCGAGCTCACGGAGAACCTGGCCAAGGCTCCGCGCACCATCTGACCCGTCCTGCCCCGGGCGCGCGATTTCGCCGGAAGCCTGCGAAGTCGCCGGACTTTTCCGGCGAGCTCGCAGCTATCCGGCGAATTCGGCCGGGGGTTAGGGGTCAGCGCTGGACGGCGGGCTCGAGCTTGAGCATCTTGGCGATGACGTAGTCGAGCTCAGAGTCGTCGAAGATCTTCTTCCAGTCGTCCTTGATGATGGTGTCCTTGCCGTACTGGATGGCGATGTCGCACGCCTCGGAGAACGGGTTGGAACCGCGCAGGGCCTGGGTCAGGGCGATCTGGACGTGCCCGAACAGCATGGCCTTGGCTGCTTCCTCGGGGACGCCGGCGGTGTGCACGGTTTCGTGCAGGGCTTCCTTGAGCAGGGTCCCGATCATGCAGGCGACAGTCTCCACGAGGCTCGCCTCGCCGCGCGAATTCGCCGGAAGCCTGCGAAGTCGCCGGTCTTTTCCGGCGACCGGGCAGGTATCCGGCGAATCCGGGCGGCAGCGCGCGGCTACGCCACCGCAGGACCCGGGAAGCCCTGAAGGGGGACGACTCCCGGATGGTCATTCCCCTATGCGCTTTGCTGGGCTCCGGCCCCTGCGTCCCGGAACTCTGACGGACGCGACGACGACGGCGGCTGAACCTCCCGCCGTCGGGGTCCGCTAGCCGCGTCACCTGTCGCGGGCGGGCGCGTCCTTCCCGAACCATGCACTGACCAGGAGCCACGCGGACCACACGAGGATGAGGACAATCCCAGCGAGTGTAGGAATGGAGTTGGCCGGAGAGAAGCCTTCGGCGCCGACGATCCAGCCCTGCGCGAGGTAGGCGAGCCCGGAAAGCGCCATAAAATAGCCGATCAGCCGGGAGACGCGGCGCGCCCCGACAACCACGGCACCGGTCAGGACCAGGGCCACACCCAGCACGAAGCTCTGGTAACTGCGCATGCCCCACTCCAGCCAACGGATACCCTCGGCCGTCGCAAACCGCGCAGCTTTCTCCGGCTCCGGAGCCGCAACCCAGGCGTCCACGGCGTGCTTGAGGGCAACGCCGTCGACGGCTTGGAGGGCGGCGTAAAGTGCCAGCGCGGCGACCGCAGCGACAGCGCCGAAGCGGGCCGTCCAGGCCATGGCCCCGTCCGGTGCTTTCAGGACCACCAGCAGGACCAGCAGCCCGGAGATGAGAAGCGCCATGCCGGCGAACTGGCCGAGGTGGACCGCCGTCCAAATACCGCTGCGGGCGTACTCCGCGAACGTCGCCGGGTGGTCATTTGCGCTGGCCGTATCGGCATGGAGCAGCCCGGCGACCACGGACAGCGCGAAGCCGGCAAACGCCAGGGTGGCGGCGAGGCGAAGCGGTGCACGGTCTGATGCCGGGCGCCCAGACCCGGCCGAAGCCGCCGGCCGCGGATTATGATCAGTGCCGTATTTCTTCATGGCATCG
Source organism: Arthrobacter sp. 01L42 (assembly GCF_056400005.1). NCBI lineage: Bacteria > Bacillati > Actinomycetota > Actinomycetes > Micrococcales > Micrococcaceae > Arthrobacter > Arthrobacter sp. 01L42. The sequence goes on from NZ_JBFTSL010000031.1 coordinate 32,365, forward strand.
CCCGTTTCGTGCCGACGCGCGGGTGCGCGAAGTGCGCGCCTAAGCGCAGGCTACGCCGATTGCGTCCCCGGAGCCACGGGCCTTTGACCGGCATGTGGCGGCGGCACGTGTGACCCGGCGGGACCGCCCGTTAATCTGGACACCGCCGCACCCACTAGGACTGCGCTCGTCCGTGGCCCAACCGCGCAGCGAAGCGCGCGACCGCGTCTTCCGGAGTTGGCGCGGGGCCGAAGAGTTCTGCCTGGCGGCTCGTGTTGGCCACGTAGCGGCCGGTTTCGAACCACGCCGCCATGGCTCCCATGTCGCTCATGCGCGAGCCGGACTTTCCCGAAATCTTGCCTATCCTGAGGAGCAGTCCGGTGGGAAGGGAGAGCACCCTAATTTTCTTGTTCGCCAGCCGCGACGCCAGTTCAGCGCCTTCCCGCATGCTGATGGGGCGCGTCCAGCCGATTTCGATGCGTTCGCCGTCGGCGATGTCGGCGTCGACGGCTTCGGCGAGGTAGGTTGCGAGGTCGCTGGTCAGAACGAACGTCAGGGGGACGCTCTTTGAGCCGAGCCAGATGATGCGGCCCTTCTCGAACGGGTCACCGCCGAGCTGGGCGATCTGATCGAAAAATGCTCCGGGACGCAGGGCCACGAACGGGACGTTGAGTTCTTCGAGCTTGTCCTCGGCGAGCTTCTTGTGCCAGAAATGCGGCACACCGGGTGTCTGGTCACTCGTGAGGATGCTGGTGAGCACGAAGCGCGGCACCCCGGTTTTGCTGGCGGCGATGGCGAGATTGGCGTTGCCACGCGTGTCGATCTCGTGGGCGTTCTTGTTCTTCCCGGTGTACCCGGCCGCCGTCGTGATCACAGCGGCGGCGCCGGTCATCGCGGCGACGAGCGAATCGAGGTCGAGCATGTCGCCGCGGGCTATCTCGACGCCCTTGGCCTCGAGTTTGCCCGCGTCCGAGCTCGGGCGGACAAGCGCCCGCACCTTCTTGCCCCGGTCAAGAAGCCGGTCGACGACCTGCCCACCGAGCGATCCCGTCGCACCGACCACCAGCACGGGTTCCTGTTCAGACATTGTTATCTCCTAGTTGTTTTCTCTGCGGCAGCTGCAATGGGCCGGCCCTCGAGTAATGAGCCCAAGGAGTTCGACGGCGCCCGTAGCCTGTGAGCGTTTAGTTCAGCGGCGCCTGGCCCGCCCCTCTCCACAGCCGCCGCCACCAGGGCCGCTTCGGCTCCGGCTCCGGAGGGGCGACGGCGGCCGCGGCAGCCCGGCGGCCCCGCCAGCGGTCCAGTTCGGCGTCGACGTCCCGCGTTTTGGTGATCACGGGCGGCCCGCCCTGGAGCTGCCGCCGGGCATCGATGACCCGGGCATTGAAGTCCTCCACGATGTCGCGGACCTGCTTTTCGCTGAACTGGGCATCGAGCCGCGCGTCGAGCTCGGCGTCCTCGGTGCGGAGCAGGATCGCCTTCGGGCCCAGCCCGGAGATGTTCTCCCGCTGGATCAGGCCCTTGACCCACCAGTCAGGGTCGTACGCCTCACCCAGCCCGGGAATGGGTTTGCCGGCGTACTTGAGGTTGTCGAACTTGCCCTGCGCCATGGCATCCCGGATCAGGTACTCAGCCTTGGCGGCGTCGTCGATCTTGGCGCGCTTTTGCCGGAGTTCCTCCTCGGCGGCGTTGAGCTCGTCGTTCTCCTGCGCCGTGCTGCCCGAGGCCCGCACGGCCCGGAGTTCCGCGGCACGCTCCACCCGGCGCCGGAAAGCGCTGTTGGAACCACTGACCCCGCTCCTCATCAGTCACCACCGTCCTCGCCTGTCGGAATCGCGGATCTGCCTTCCAGTATGAGGAACAGCGGGGCGGCGGCAAAAGGTCCGCGCGGCGGCGAACCGCGACGATGGCAACCCGCCCCCTCGCCGAGACGGGATCCTTACACTCCCGTAACCCGGCGTTAACTCACCCGTGCGAAGCTGGGGACTTCGGATAAAACTAAGCATCCTTCCCATCTTTTCTGCACAGCAGATCCCGAGGAGTTGCAGCCGTGAACAGCCAAAACCAGAGCGCGTCCGGAAGCCCCCTACAAACCAGCCGCGAGGAAGCGCCAGAGGATCAGAGCAGCACGCACGTCACGCATGTCCGCGAAGACGTGGCCATGGCGGGCCGGTGCGCCAACGTCCACCTGCCCACCGGGCGCACGTGCACGTTGCCCAAGCGCCACCCCGGCTCGTGCAATTTCGTCGGGCCCGAGGACGCCGAGCACGTTGCAAAGCAATAGACCAAAGCAGTAGGACGAAGCACACTCCCTCCGCAGTTTTGCAAGGATTCCGGCGGATCCGGTCACTGGTGCCATGCCGCGGCCATCCGCCGGCGCCCGTGACGGAGGCCCCGAACGGCATGCGGGTGGCGGTGCTGATCCCCACGTACAACGAGCCCATCGAGGTTCTGACGCCCACGGTCGCGGCGGCCTGCGAGCTGGCCCCGGCGCATGAGACGTGGGTCCTCGACGACGGCGACCGGCCTTGGGTCGAGGAAATGTGCGTCGCCTACGGCGCCCGGTATGTCCGGCGGCCCGTCCACGACCACGCCAAGGCCGGCAACATGAACCACGCCCTGGGCCTGATGGCCTCGGAGAAGGCCGCCGGCGGCCCCGGCATCGACATTATCGCCGTCCTGGACTGCGACCACGTCCCGCTGCCCACTTTCCTCACCGCCACCCTGGGCTGGTTCGAAGACCCCGGGATCGCCCTGATCCAGGGTCCGCAGTCGTTCTACAACGGCGGCGCGTTCGACGACGACGGAATCACGGGTGAGCAGGGCACCTTCTTCAACGTCCTCATGGCGTCCCGCAACGTACCCGGCGCCGGACCCTTCTGGTGCGGGTCGACGTCGTTGTTGCGTCTGAGCGCCCTGCAGGAGGTGGGCGGCGTGGCGACCGAGACCATCACCGAGGACATGCACACCACGCTCAAACTCATCCGGCGCGGCTGGCGGACCGTCTACCACCACCAGACGCTCGCCGTCGGGCTCGCGCCGGCGACCCCGGACCAGTACCTGCTGCAGCGCCGGCGCTGGGGCATGGGTGCCATGCAGATCCTCGTCCACGAGAAGCTGTGGGCGGCGAAGGGGTGGCTGTCGTGGCGGAATTACCACGAGTACCTCAACGGCACGCTGTGGTGGCTGGAGGGCATCGCCACGCTCGTGGCCTTCCTGATTCCGGTGGTGATCATGCTGTCCGGGGCGCAGACCTCCACTGCCGGGCCGCTGCTTTTCACCGGGGTCTTCCTGGTCATGTTCACCGTGCGCCTGTGGGGCTCCAAGCAGCTGATGCGCAACGAAATCCACTGGCCCACGGCCTTCGCGCTGCGGATTTTCCGCGTCCCGGTCGGCCTGGCGTGCCTCTGGTGGCTCATGTCGCGGAACATCCTGGAGTTCCAGGTGACGCCCAAGGGCGCCGCCGACCTCCGGCTCCGGGGCCGGACGCCGCGCATCCTGATCGTGATGGTTGTCCTCATCTCCGCGGTGATTCTGTACGCGGCCGCCGGGTTGGCCGGGCTGGTGCCCTGGCGCACGACGCCCGGTTCCACGGTGGCGTCCGGTGCCTGGCTGGTGCTCGCCGGCGCGGTCCTGGTGCTCGGAACGCGCAGAATCCGGGCCGCCGAATTCGCCACATCCCGCCGCAACGCCTACCGGATGGAGGTGTCCGCGCCGGTGGAGGCCGAGGGCACCGGCGGAGAGCTGCTGGACATTTCGGTCGGCGGCGCCGCAGTCCGCTTCCCACACGGCACGCTGCCGGCTTCGGGGTCCGTCATGCTCCGGTTGCCGGAGGCCGCGCCGGTCCGGCTGCAGGTCATCCGCACCACCGGGCAACCCGACGGCACCGAGATCGCGTCCCTGCGGGCGGCCGACGACGACTGGGCCACCTACCGTGCGCTCTCGTTGTGGATCTTCCACACGCCCGCAGGGGCGTTGCCCGATTTCCCGCCCGGCGTCCCGGCCGCGGCGTCGCTGCGGGGGCGCTGAGGGCTGGAGGCCGGTGGTCCCGCCCGCTCATTCCCCCTCGAGGCAGAGGATGAACCCGGGAAACACATGCCGGCCGGGGCGTCCGCCCACCTCGTCGATGGCCCGGCGGATCTGCCGGAGCTGCTCCACGGTCATCTGCAGCGGTGGTTCGTCGGGCTGGTAGGTGGTGAAGATCGGATAGTCGACGCCGGGCTGCTGCGACATTTCGATGTGGCAGCCCAGGACATGGGTGACGGGGTGGGTGGCGCAGAACCCGATCAGCCGCTCGATGGTGCTCACAAACGCTGGCCAGTCCTGGATGTAGAGCCGGCCGGGATAGACCGTGTCTCCGGTGAGCAGGAACCCGGTGTGGGGATCGTAGAACGTCACGGCCGCGTTGTGGTGCCCCGGGCTGGGCCAGCATGCCAGGACGCGCCCGCCGAGGTCCACCTGCGCGGGCTGAACGGCGCCGCCGTCGTCCGAGGCACCGGCGGCCGGGGCACCCGCGGCTGTGAATCCGAAGAATTCCCAGGCATTGTCCCGGGCCGCGTCCACCAGAACGGTGTCGGGACGGCCCGCGAACTGGGCATCGCCTGCGACATGATCGCCATGCGGGTGGGTGTGGAGGACAAGGAGACCGTAGCCGTCGCGGGGATGGGCGGCAAGCCAGGCCGCCACAAGGCCGTCGACAACGCGGCGCAGCGGGAAGAAGTCCGCGGATGCGGTCGCGCCGGTATCGATGAGGACGGCCCGCGCGTTGCCGAACAGCAGGAACATGAACGGCGCCTCGTAGTTGACCGCCATGTTCTGGCGCAGGATGAACGTGTGCCGGTCGTAGGCGTGGACCTGGATGTCCGGGTCCGTGTTGTGCTTCGCCGATTCCGAGCCGTGGATCCAGGCCACCTCCAGGTCTCCGGACCGGGCGCGGCCTGCGGTGAAGTCGATCAGGTCCGGGGGCGTCTCCATGGGTTCTCCTAGGGGCGTCAGCGCCAGTGGCGGCGGGTGCGGCGGACGTCGGGTTCCGCAATGACGCACCAACACTCCATGATGACCGGTCCCCTTCCGGTCCTCAAACCCCGTCGGTCGCTCCGTAAATGCCCTTTTGACGAGTGATTACGGCACTTACGGAGCAATCGATGGGGCCCCGCAGCTCTGCAGACCTCGCCTTGGTCCGTAGACCTAAAACGGGCCGCGTAATTTAGGAGCTTTTCCATACTTTCGGCGATGCCTGCTGGATAGGCTGAGGTGTCCGGACAAAGCCGTCCGGGCGGGTGCCAATGTCAGAAAGAAGCCCATGGCCGCAGCTACAGTGGACGACATCCTCGCGGATCTTCCGCTGGGTTTCGCCAGCCTGATACTTCGGCCGTCCCGCACGGATGCTGCGATCGAACGCTTTCTGATCGTCGACGCCGACGACGAGACCGCCGACGGCGCGACTGCGTTCGTCCTGCTGATCGGCGTTCGCGGACGCTCCGCGTTGCCCGCAGTGCGGCGCCTCTTGAAACGCCCGCCCCTGGTCCTGGCCGTCAAGGGCAGCCCCGAGGAACTGGCGGAAGCCGAAGAGCTGCTCCGCGCCGCCGGAACCGGCCTGCTGCTGGTGGACCCGGCGGCAGACTGGGACCGCCTGCTGTCCATCGCCAAGGACCGAATCCAGCCGCCCAGCTACCAGCGCGAAGTGCTGACCCTGCTCGAAGAAGACCTCTTCGCCATCGCCCAGACCACGGCCCGCCTGACCTCCAGCCACGTGGTGATCGAGGACGCCGCCAACAAGGTCCTGGCCTACTCCACGGTCACCAACGCCATTGACGAACTGCGCAAGGCCTCGATCCTGGCCCGGCGCGGCCCGCGCAAATACGAACTCCTCCTCAAGGACCTCGGCGCCTACCGCGAGCTGCACCGGACGCGCCTGCCGGTCCGGGTTCCCGCCCGGCCCCAGGACGGCCTGCGGGAGCGCGTCGCCATCAGCCTGTTCGCCGGCGACCGCATCATGGGTTACATCTGGCTCCAGGAAACCGGCGGCGGCTTCGGCGACGACGTCGACTACGTGCTCACCGGCTCGGCCGCGCGGGCCTCCGCCGAGCTGATCCGGTACCGCAACCAGCAATCCGTGCACATGCGCGAGGACCGGATCGTGCGCCTCCTTTCGGGTCCCGCCGAGGCTGCGGCGAGCGCGCACAGCGAGAAGATCCCTGCGGACCGCCCCGCGGCCCTGATCCTGATTGGCCTCTCGGCCTCCGAAGCCCAGGAGAACGACGCCGCACTCAAACACGGCGAGCTGGCCAACCTCGCTTCAATCCATGCAGCCGCCTACAAGCCCTCAGCCATCGTGGGACAGTTTCACGGCGACACCGCCGTGATCCTTCCCGGGCTGCAGTCCGCCAACGCCGGGGCCGGTCTGCGGAGTCTGGCCGAGGCAATCGTCAAGGACGCCAACAAGCACCTCGGCATCAGCCCCTTTGCCGCCGTCGGCCCCGCTGTTCCCGATCTGCTATCAATCCATTCCGTGACCGGAATATGCGAAGCGCTGCTGGGCTGCATGCGCCGCTCCGGCGAAGTTTCGGTTGCGACGGTGGACGACTTCGAAGCCGAGATCCTCTTCCACGACGCCGTGGAGAACTTTACGACGGCGGCCTTTCGGCACCGCAGCCTCTGGGCCCTGCTCCGCGACGACGCTGAACTGGCCGTAACCCTGCGTGCCTTCTTCGACGCCTCACTCGACGTGGCCGAGTGCGCGAAGCGGATGCAGCTGCACAAGAACACCGTCTACTACCGGATCGGCAAGGTCAGCCGGGTCACCGGCCTGGACTTCGGCAATCCCCGCCATGCACTGGTCGCGCTGCTGCATGTTCAGGAGTGGTCCGGCACGCAGAAGGAGCACGTGGGCAAGAAATGATGACAACACTTGATTCGCCGCCGCTTGCCTTATTACTGGATGACATTGTCCGCGGCCACCGGCCCCGGACGGAAGCGGGGTCAGTCCCCGCAAACATTCCCCACCTGCAGTCCCCGCCGTTCGACCGTTTCGGCATCGCGGTTGCCACGACGTCCGGGGAACTATTCAGTTCCGGCGACGCCGATCTTCCGTTCTCGATCCAGAGCATCTCCAAGGTCTTCACCCTGGCGATGGCGCTCAGCGCCGATGACTCCGGCTCGTTGTGGTCCAGGGTCCTTCGCGAGCCTTCAGGGACGCCCTTCAACTCTTTGGTCCAGCTTGAAGTCGAGCACGGGATCCCACGGAACCCCTTCATCAACTCGGGCGCCCTGGTGGTCACCGACCATCTGATGGAAAGAACTCCCGACGCCGCCGCCCAGGTCCTGCGTTTCCTCACCGGCCAGGTGGGACACCAGAATGGAAGACAGGGCCCTTTCATCGACGAGATCGCCGCAAAGAGTGAACTCTCCAGCAGCAGCCGCAACCTGGCCCTCGCCCACTTCCTGAAGGAATTCGGCAACCTGCGGCAGCCCGCAGAGGCAGTGGTCGAGAACTACGTCCGGCAGTGCTCAATCATGATGACCTGCGCGGAGGTGGCCAAGGCGGGTCTATTCCTCGCGCAGGATGGTCGTGGAGTACAAGGCGCGGTGATCTCCAGGAGCGAGGCTAAGCGCATCGGTTCCATCATGCTGACCTGCGGCATGTATGACGCAGCCGGCGAGTTCGCCTACCGCGTGGGACTTCCCGGGAAAAGCGGTGTAGGCGGCGGCATCCTGGCGATTGTCCCCGGCCAGTGCGCCATCTGCGTCTGGAGCCCGCGGCTGGATTCCAAAGGAAATTCCCTGGCAGGCACGGCGGCTCTCGCTGACCTGTCCGACCGGACCGGGTGGTCGATTTTCTGATCTGATGCCCGGCTGTCCCCACAATCTCCCTCCAGAACCCCATTTAGATCTCTGACAGATCGAAAGGAACACCCATGCCCAACAACCCCAATGACGAGGTTGGCTTGTACCAGGCCGATGGCGGCCACGCCCACGCTTCGGATGCCCTGATCCACGCGGAGGACTCGGGCTATCACAAGAGCCTGAAGCCCCGGCAGATCCAGATGATCGCGATCGGCGGGGCCATCGGGACAGGCCTGTTCCTGGGTGCCGGCGGCCGGCTCAACGCGGCAGGCCCGTCACTGGTCATCGCCTACGCAGTCTGCGGCTTCTTCGCGTTCCTGATCCTGCGCGCCCTGGGTGAACTGGTGCTGCACCGGCCCTCGTCAGGATCGTTCGTGTCCTACGCCCGCGAATTCTACGGAGAGAAAGCCGCGTTCATCTCCGGCTGGTTCTATTGGATCAACTGGGCCACCACCACCATCGTGGACATCACCGCCGCGGCCCTCTACATGAACTTCTTCGGCAAATACATCCCCTGGATGGGGGCCGTACCGCAGTGGGCGTGGGCGCTGATCGCCCTCGTCGTGGTCCTCTGCCTCAACCTCGTCTCCGTCAAGGTGTTCGGCGAGCTCGAGTTCTGGTTCGCCCTGATCAAGGTCGCGGCCCTGGTCGCGTTCCTGTTGGTCGGCACCTACTTCGTCATGTTCGGCACGCCCGTGGAAGGCCAGGAAGTCGGATTCAGCCTCATCACCGACAATGGCGGCCTCTTCCCCAACGGCCTGCTGCCCATGATCATCCTTATGCAGGGCGTGCTGTTCGCCTACGCCTCGATCGAACTGATCGGTACCGCCGCCGGCGAAACCGAAAACCCCGAAAAAATCATGCCCAAGGCCATCAACTCCGTGGTCTTCCGGATCGCCGTCTTCTACGTCGGCTCGGTCATTCTGCTCGCCCTGCTGCTGCCCTACACCTCGTATGAAAAAGGCGTCAGCCCGTTTGTGACGTTCTTCGGATCCATCGGTATCCAAGGCGTGGACGTCATCATGAACCTCGTGGTCCTCACGGCCGCACTGTCTTCGCTGAACGCCGGCCTATACTCCACCGGCCGCATCCTGCGTTCCATGTCAGTGGCCGGATCGGCCCCGAAGTTCGCCCAGCGGATGAACAAGGCCGGTGTCCCCTACGGCGGTATCGCTATCACCGCCGGCGTCTCCCTCCTCGGGGTCCCGCTGAACTACCTGGTCCCCGGCCAGGCCTTCGAGATTGTCCTGAACGTCGCCGCCGTAGGCATCGTCGTCACTTGGGCCACCATTGTGCTCTGCCAGATCCAGCTCAAACGGTGGGCAGACAAAGGCTGGCTTGAGCGCCCCAGTTTCCGGATGTTCGGCGCCCCCTACACCGGTTACCTCTCCCTGGTATTCCTGCTCGGCGTCCTCGTCATGGTCTTCATCGATTCCCCGCTCACATTGCTGGTGACCCTGGTGGCCTGCGCGCTGATGGTAGGCGGCTGGTACGCCTGCCGGAAACAAATCCACGACATCGCCGAAACCCGCGACGGCTTCACGGGCGCCGCGCCCGTGCTGGCCAACCGGACTCCAATCCGCTAATCGAACATCCCAGTGCCGACCAATCCCACAACCCGGCACCCAACGCGAAAGCCTTCATGCAGCCACGAAACCCGCTGAGTCCCGGCCGCCCTAGCGCTCTGCAGGAGCGCCACCCGCCAGACGCGCACAAAGACAAGCCGCCGGCGTCGAACGACAGTTGCGAGGACGGCTGCTTCTTCTGCACCGGACCGGAAACAGACTAGCCACCGTTCCGCTGGATTCAGTGGACATGCCATGCCCGCCAACCCAACCCAAGAAGACAAGTAGTGATGAAAACCGAGTCTGCATCCACAATGACCGCAACCGACACGCACCCAGTTGAAGGCGACACCATCAAACCCCTGCAGACGGCCCCAGGGGCTGTCCTGGATAACCGCAACGGCGCCAGCACCCTCAAGTCCGCCGGCCACGTGATTGTTGATTCGCTCGCAGCGCACGGGGTGGAACGCACCTTTGTTGTCCCGGGGGAAAGCTTCCTGGACGTCCTCGACGGGCTGCACGGCTCTGAAATCGAGACCGTGGTCTGCCGGCACGAGGGCGGCGCCGCGTACATGGCCGAGGCCGACGGCAAGATGAACCAGCGCCCCGGCGTCGCCATGGTCACCCGCGGACCCGGGGCGGCGAACGCCCACGTGGGCCTGCACACCGCGTGGCAGGACTCCACCCCGATGCTGCTCTTCGTCGGGTTGATTCCGTTCGCGCACCGGGACCGCGAGGCGTTCCAGGAGTTCGACATCAAGGCGTGGTTCGACACCGGCGCCAAACGCGTGATGGTCCTCGACCACCCCGAGCGGGCCTCCGAAATTGTCGCGGAGGCAATGTTCGCGGCCATGAGCGGCCGTCCCGGGCCCGTGGTGGTGGGCCTGCCGGAGGACATCATCCGGGTCCCCATTGATCCGGCCCTGCACCCGACCATCCCGGTTGCCGCGGGCGGCATGAGCAGCACCGATGCCGGTGCGCTGGCTGAGGCACTGGCACAGTCGAAGAAGCCGCTCTTTGTCACCGGCGGGAACGACTGGACCCAGGAAGCCGCCTCGGAACTAACCCGCTGGCTCGAAAAGCACCACATCCCGGCCGCGGCGGAGTGGCGTACACAGGGGACCGTCTCCTTTGATTCGCCCAGCTACGTGGGGCCGATCGGCTACGGCCGGCCCCGCCCCACCTATGACCTCCTGGAGGAAACCGATCTGCTCGTTTTCGTCGGGACGGTCCCGGGGGACGTGATCACGGACGGTTTCGTCTGCCGGCAGGACTGGAACAAGAACAACTTCCTCGTCAGCATCGATCCCTCGCTGCGCGGCCGCTCCGGTCCGGTCTCCCGCCAGATCCTGGCCAAGCCGGACGCCTTCGTCCGGGACTTGGTCAACATCGACCTGCCCGTCAGGCAGGAGTGGAAGGCGTGGACGGCCCGGATGCGCGCCGAGCAGCAGTCGTTCGCCAGCCTGCCGCCGTCGACACCCAGCGCCGGTCCCGCGAAGATGGACACCCTGATGGCCAACCTCGTCCCGCTGCTGCCGCAGGACGCCCTGGTGACATTCGGGGCAGGCGAGCACACCAACTGGGCGCACCGGTACTTCCCCACCCGGCGCTACGCCTCGATGATCAGTGCCCGGAACGGTTCCATGGGGTACTCGGTGCCCTCGGCCATCGCCGCCTCACTGGCCAGCCCGGAGCGCCGGGTGGTCACCATCGCCGGCGACGGGGAATTCCTGATGAACGGCCAGGAGCTCGCCACGGCCGCCCAGTACGGAGCCACGCCGCTGATCGTCGTGATGGACAACCAGGAGTACGGCACCATCCGCACCCATCAGGAACGCCACTACCCGTCCCGGGTGTCGGGCACGCAGCTGAAGAACCCCGACTTCGGCATGATGGCCCGGGCGTTCGGCGGTTTCGGCATCACCGTCACCGAGGATAAGGATGTGCCGTCCGCCCTCGAGGCGGCGCTGGCCGCCATCGACCGGGACGGTGTGTTCGCCCTGGTCCACCTCATCGTCGAACAGCGGGTCAAGGCCTACTAAATCCATCCTACCTAACCTGGTTGCGCTATCAGTCCTGGTCGTCATTCGGCGTTGTGCTGTCTCACCTCATCGTTGACACTTCATGTCTCAACTGATCGTGGACGGTTCATGTCTCAGGACTTCGTGGACGGTTGCCTGCCCGTGCCGTTGAGGCCGATGTAGACGGTTCCTTTGGGCGGGCGCGGGTGGCTGATGATTTC
>NZ_JBFTSL010000032.1:0-39697 GCF_056400005.1 Arthrobacter sp. 01L42
CAACACCGCCATCAAACACCTGAAACGGACAGGACGGGGATTCGTCAATAGCCGGAACTACACCACCCGCATTATGCTCAGAAGCGCCGCCAGAACGGCGGCCTGAACATTCACCGCACACCGGAAATCACCACGAACCGGGGAGAGCCCCTTAACGGCATCTCGGCTGGTGTTTGCATTCTGCCCAGCCGGAGCTTCGCAGCAGCGGTGCGCAGGCACATTCCGGATTATCTGCTGCCCGTCGACGTGGGGCCGCGGGTGGTGAAGTACTTCCCCGACCGCGCGGAGCAATCGCGCTCAGCGCCTCGTCTCGTACCTGGTCAGGACCACGCCGCCGGGAAACGTCCGCGTCTCCACCAGATTCAGGTTCACCCAGCTGTCGAGCGAGGTGAAGAACGGAGTGCCGCCGCCCACCACGACCGGATGGGTGACCAGCGCGTATTCGTCGATCAGCCCGGCCCGCATGGCCGCCCCGGCGAGCGTTGCGCCGCCGACGCTCATCGGTCCGCCGTCGCCGGCCTTGAGCCGGGTGATCTCGGCGATCGCGTCGCCGGTGACCAGGCGGGTGTTCCAGTCGACCTTGTCGATCGTCGAGGAGAACACCACCTTCGGCGTGTCCCGCCAGTTCCGCGCGAACTCGATCTCCGCCGGGGTAGCGTTGGGCTGCTGGTCGCCGGTCGGCCAGTAGGAGCTCATGGTCTCCCAGAGCTTGCGGCCGTACAACGACAAGCTGCTGGCCCGCTCCTGGTCGAGCCAGAACTGGAACAGTTCGTCGCTCGGCCCGCCCCAGCTGATGTCGTCGCCGGCCGCGGCGATGTAGCCGTCCAAGGTCAGATTCATGCCGTAGATCAGTTTTCGCACGGCGCCAGCCTTCCGTCTTGTCGTGGTCGAGGGCATCATTGAACTCTGTCGTCCCGCATATGATCGGCAGCATCCTGTCCCTCTTGGAGCCACCGTAACCGCCCATGGTCTGGATGCCATAGCCTTCGGTCCGCGTTTCAACTGAGCTGCCCGATGAGGGGTCGGCTTACGGACACGTTGCGGAGCATCGAAACCCGTCTTGACGTGTCCCACCCAACGATCCTTCACTGGACACCTCCAGTCATCCGGCGCTTCAGGAAAGAGCTAACGAAAGCCGGGGTAGCCCATTCTCACGTCTGTATATGGCGCACGAATCTTGATCGCCGTCCTATGCGGTCAAATATCTGCGTATCAGGACCAGCCAGGTATGTCTGGTGAGGGCGCGAATGAATTGGGAAGTTCCGTGACTTGGTAGAAGCGTTCGGTCTCAGGTTTCCTGTACTTGCTCACGCGGACTGTTTCCAGAGACGGACAGTTCTCCAAGACGTTGAGTGTGCCGTCTTCGGGGAGCACCCCGAAGAGCTCAATGTGCGCCAGAACCGGTAACTCCGTTAGCGGGGCCAGCGATTGAACGATTGTTTTCTTCCCAGATGAGTCCCAACTAGGCAGCGTGCTGAGTCTTATCGTTCTTAGACGTTGCAGTTGACTGAGCGGGCCGAGGTCCGACACGTTAGGCAAGTGCATGATGCTTAGATAATCGAGCCGGCCCAGACCTCCCAAGGACGCCAGGCCCATATCCGGATATGTTGCAATGATAAGGGTCTTCAGATTGACGAATTCCGATAGGCCCGCCAGGGACTTGTATTTGCAGTGCCACACCCGCAGAGCAGTCACTTCAGCTGGGGCCGGATGCGCAGGCAGTGACCGAGCATCGTCTCTCATGAAGTCAGCGATCATCCTGCCACCGTAGTGGAAATATTAGGAAAGCGGCCGGTGAGGGACCGGCTTACGGGCGGTTGCCCAGTATCCGCGCTCGTGGAGACGCCCTTGCTTGGGCAGCAGGCGCAGACTTCCCTTGAAGATGCCTTTGGTATCGGCTTAACTGTTGGCAAAGGGGCGGGAGGCACTTACAAATGACGAGCTCCAGCGCTGAGACTGAATCACAGATGAGGTCCCGAACATGGACATGCTGAACGGCGAGGAGATCGCCGAGGCCAGGCTGACCGACTGGCGCAAGTTGGCCCAGGGACTCCATGCCCGCTACCTGGTCGACGACTTCGGCACCGGTGCACGGTTCGTTACCGCGGTAGGCGAGGCGGGCGATGCGCTCGGACACCACCCGAGCGTGTCGATCGGCAATGGGTACGTCGACCTCAAGATGGTCAGCGCCGACGCCATCTACCGCGACGACGAGGGCACCGAGCACGTCGTCGAATGGGTAACCCAGCAGGACGTCGACCTCGCGCGACGGATCTCCGAGATCGCCGCCGACCACGAGGTCGACGCCGACCCGGCCTCGGTCAGCGTCATCGAGCTCGGTCTCGATACGGCCCACTCCGCGACCATCGCCCCAGTGTGGGCCGCCCTGTTGACCGGGAACGCTGAGGCCCAGGGTCACGGGTCGCCCAGCGACGAGATCCGGGACGCCACAGGGCGTGTACCGAACCTGTGGTTTGGGGACGCCGGTGAGACCCCGAGCCAGCGGTTCCACGTCGAGATCTATGTGGCGCCCGAAGTGGCCGAGCAACGAATCGCCGCTGCCGTCTCCGCGGGCGGGACTGTCGTCGATGACACCGGCGCGCCGTCGCTCACCGTGATCGCCGACCAGGACGGCAACACAGGAGTCCTATGCGTCGCTGAGTCCCCCGCGACGAGAGCTACCTCCTGACTTTCTTCAACTCGTTCCCGAGACAACCCCTGAGGTGGGCGTGACGACTTCGCACGTGATCAAGCCGCTCACGGCCGAGACCTTCCCGGCGTGGCTGGCGCTCGCGCAGAAGCACAACGGGGTCTGGGGTGGGTGCTACTGCTCGTATTTCCACGACGACACGGAGCGCACCGTCAAGAGCGAGTACGACGGGCCGACGTTCAAGCAGAGACTCGTGGCGGAGGGCGTCGCGCACGCCGCGCTCGTCTTCGACGGCGACGACGCGATCGCGTGGTGCGAGTACGGCAGTCCGGTCGAGCTGCCGCGCATCTATCACCGCAAGGAGTACGACGCGGCCGAGACCGAGCCGGCACCGTGGCGCATCACATGCTTCTTCGTCGACCGCGACCACCGACGTTCGGGAGTGGCACGGGAGGCGCTGGATGGCGCGCTCGAGCTGATCGCGCAGGCCGGCGGGGGCGAGGTGGTCTCGTTCCCCAACGAGCTCGCCCCGGGCAAGAGGACGTCGTCCTCATTCCTCCACAACGGTACGAGGGCCATGTTCGAGAAGGCTGGATTCACGTTCGAGCGTCACATCGGCAAGAGCAAGACCGTGATGCGCAAGACGGTCCCGCCGGCCGGCGGCTGACGCTGGGTTCGCACGGGCTGGTCACGACGGCGTCAGGTTCGGCTCGCCGCCCTCTCGATCGCCGCCCTTGAGATCCCGCAACATCGCCGACACTCAGAGTGTTCGAAAACAGGGTCGTCGCCGGGACTCTCCTGAACGAACCCGAGACGCCCCGAACCGTGCGGATATTGGCCGCAAGCCAATCCACGACTAGCGTTGGCCAACAAACCGGACCGATCCCGACACCGACCGCTGACGGTCCCCTTGCGGGCGGCCTGCCTCATAACCCCGGTGCCTCGAAACCCATGCCGCGCATGACGTGGGTTACTTGGCGCAGGCGCCCTGAAGGGCCTTGACGGATTCGGCCGGAACCTGGTCGCCGGAGTCGGCGATCTGGCGCAGCGGGGTGGTGATCTCAGCGGGTGCACCCGCGGCTTCCGCGCTGGTGACAAGACCGCCCAGCAGTTCCTTGTCCTTGGCGCTGACCAGGCCGTTCTTCACGATGGCGCAGGCCTGCTTCTTCACTTCATTGCCGGCCGCCGTCGCAGCCCGTGACGCCCCGTCGTTGACGGCCTTTTCGGTAGCGTCCTGCACTTGCCCACAGCCGGTAAGTCCGATCAAGAAGGCGGCAGCGGCAAGGGCGGCGAGACGTCGTTTCATCCACCCACCCTAACAAGCGCGGCTTGTGCCGGCCTGAGGAAAAAGGGCAAACGCCAGGCCGTAGCCGTGTGGGCACCGGCGCGCATAGGCTCGGTGAGTGGACATCGTCGAGTTCCTGACCGCGCGCATTAGAGAAGACGAAGCCGTCGCCCTAAAGCTGCTCGGCGACCCCACGCTTGCCGTCTCCGGCGAGTGGTATGAACGCCGCCTGCTCCGTGAGTGCGAGGCCAAGCGCCAGCTCATCGGCATCATTGAATCCGCACGCCAGTCCGTGCTGGCCATGTTGGTCAGCCAGGAACCCGCCGAGGCCGGATGGGTGCCGGACGTCATCGAATGGACCACGCTCTCCCTGCACACCCTGGCGCTGCCGTATGCGGACCACCCCGAATTCCAGGCGCACTGGCGGATCACCGGATAGGGCCGTCAGCGGTTAGCTCCTGAGATGATGACGGGTCCCGGAAACCTGCAGGAAATCTCCGCGGCCTACTCTGGTCACACCGCGCCTTCTGCGGTCCGCCAGTCGGCTGGTTCTTGAAGGGATACCGTCATGCACCTCTTGCCCCGTGAGCAGGAAAAGCTCATGATCGTGGTTGCGGCGGATCTCGCCCGCCGCCGCCAGGCGCGCGGACTGAAGCTGAACTTCCCCGAGGCCGTCGCGGTGATCAGCTACGAACTGATCGAGGGCGCCCGGGACGGCCGGACCGTTCCGGAGCTCATGAGCTACGGAACCACCATCCTTGGCCGCGACGAAGTGATGGAGGGCGTGCCGGAAATGATCCACGACGTCCAGATCGAAGCAACCTTCCCGGACGGCACCAAGCTCGTCACCGTTCACGACCCGATCCGTTAGGAGCTTCGATGATTCCGGGAGAATACGTGCTCAGTTCCGCGCCGCTGCTCATCAACGCCGGCCGTGAGGCGGTGGACGTCGCGGTGACCAACACCGGAGACCGGCCCGTCCAGGTGGGCTCGCATTATCACTTTGCCGAAGCCAACTCCGCGCTGCAGTTTGACCGGGCGGCCGCCTACGGCCGCCGGCTGGACATCCCGGCCGGCACGGCCGCGCGGTTCGAACCCGGGGACAGCAGGACCGTCCGGCTGATCGAGCTCGCGGGCAGACGGGAAGTGTACGGCCTCAGCAACGCCGTCAACGGCACACTCCGCAAGAGCGGACTCCCTGTTTCCGAAGGGGAAGGTGACGCAAAGTGAGTTTCGAACTATCCCGCAGGCAGTATGCGGACCTCTACGGCCCGACGACGGGCGACGCCATCCGCCTGGCCGACACGGATCTGTTTCTTGAGATCGAGAAGGACCTTACCGTTTACGGCGAGGAAGTGGTGTTCGGCGGCGGCAAGGTGATCCGCGACGGCATGGGCCAGAACGGCCAGGTGACCCGGGACGGTGACGGTTCCGGCGGTATTGGTTCCGGCAGTACCGATTCCGGCGGCGGAGTCCCGGACACCGTGATCACCAACGTCGTGGTGCTGGACTACACCGGCATCTACAAGGCCGACGTCGCGCTCCGGGACGGCCACATCTTCCGGATCGGCAAGGCCGGCAACCCGCAGATCACCGACGGCGTGGACATCGTGATCGGCGCGAGCACCGAGATCATTGCGGGTGAGCGGAAAATCCTGACCGCCGGCGGGGTGGACTCGCACATCCACTTCATCTCCCCGGACCAGGTCCCTGCCGCCCTGTGCAGCGGCGTGACCACGATGGTCGGCGGCGGCACCGGTCCCGCCGAAGGCACCAAAGCCACAACGGTCACCCCCGGAAAATGGCACATCCAGCGGATGCTGCAGGCCGCCGAAGGGCTGCCCATCAACATCGGCCTGTTCGGCAAGGGCCACGCGTCCGCCGTCGAACCCCTGGCCGAGCAAATCCGCGCCGGCGCGATCGGGCTGAAAGTCCATGAGGACTGGGGCTCCACCACGTCCTCGATCGACACGTCGCTGCAGGTCGCGGACCAGTACGACGTCCAGGTGGCCATCCACACCGACACCCTGAACGAGTGCGGCTTCGTGGAGGACACCATCCGGGCCATCGACGGCCGCGTGATCCACACCTTCCACACCGAAGGCGCCGGCGGCGGCCACGCCCCGGACATCATCAAGATCGCCGGGCTGCCCAACGTCCTGCCGGCGTCCACCAACCCCACCCTGCCGTACACGCGCAACACAATCGAAGAGCACCTGGACATGCTCATGGTCTGCCACCACCTGAACCCGGACATCCCGGAGGACGTGGCATTCGCGGACTCCCGCATCCGCGCCGAGACCATCGCCGCCGAGGACGTCCTGCAGGACCTGGGCATCTTCGCGATCACGTCCTCGGACTCCCAGGCCATGGGCCGGGTGGGCGAGGTGATCATCCGCACCTGGCAGGTGGCGGACAAGATGAAGAAACAGCGCGGTGTACTCAAAGACCCTGCCGGGGGTGCGCACGGGGCCGCGTCAGGCCTGGGCGCCGAGAGCGACAACTTCCGCCTGAAACGCTACGTGGCGAAATACACCATCAACCCGGCCATCGCGCAGGGCATGGCCGACTCCATCGGCTCCGTGGAGGTCGGCAAGTTCGCCGACCTGGTGCTCTGGGACCCCGCGTTCTTCGGAGTGAAGCCGGACCTTGTGCTCAAGGGCGGCCAGATCGCCTACGCCCTCATGGGTGACGCCAACGCCTCCATTCCCACCCCGCAACCGCGCACCATGCGGCCGATGTTCGCCGCCTATGGCAAGGCGCTGCAGCAGTCCTCCATCACCTTCCTCTCCCAGGCCGCCATCGACGCCGGGGTCCCGGCCGAGCTCGGACTGGAGAAGGTCATCCGCCCGGTGTCCGGAATCAGGAACCTCACCAAGGCGGACCTCAAGTACAACGGCGCCACCCCTGATATCGAGGTGGACCCGGAAACGTATCAGGTGAGCGTCGACGGCGAGGACGTCACCTGCGAGCCCTCAGACGTGCTGCCCATGGCGCAGCGCTACTTCCTTTTCTAGGCTTCCAGAGGAGACCACCATGATCATCGAAAAGGTCCTCGGCAACACCCACGACCTCCCTCCCGGTCCGGACCCCTACTTTGGGCTCCACCGCGAGAAGGTGGTGCTGCCCAGCGCCCAGCTGGTCAAACGCATCCAGCGCGTCACCACCGACCACGGGAAGGAACTCGGCATCCGCCTCCCCGCCGGTTCCGGCGACCTGCGCGACGGCGACATCCTGCACGTGGCCGGCACCAACATGATCGTGGTGTCGGTCCTGCCCACCGACGTCCTGGTGATCGCCCCGCGCTCCATCCACGAGATGGGGGTGGTGGCCCACTCCCTGGGCAACCGGCACCTGCAGGCCCAGTTCTTCGACGCTTCCTCGGAGTACGGGGCGGAGGTGATGGTCTGCCAGTACGACCACACCGTGGAGGACTATCTCAAACACGCCGGAGCGCCCTACAACCGCCAGGAACGCGTGATGCCCGTCCCCTTCCGCCATGCCGAACACTCGCACTAGTTTTCTCTTCCGCGGCGGGGGCGCCGCCCCGGATTTGGGGCCGTGCCCGTCCCCAGCCGCTCCCAACTCTCGCAAGCTCGAGTCGGGGCCCTCGCGGCAGTGGGCCCACCGCGGTGCCCACCACACCGCAGCCCCCTTCCCAGCTTCGCGCATTCGGGGGCGGTCGTGACCCAGTACCAGCTTGCGTTGCAGCAGCTGACGGATTCCGCTTTGCCTACCGGGGCGTTTGCTCACTCGCTGGGGTTTGAGACGTATGTGGAGCGCGGGCTGGTGCACGACGAGGAGTCCTTTGGGGTGTGGCTGGCGGCGTTCATTTCACAGCAGCTGACGTACTCGGACGCCCTGGCAATCCGGTTCCTCTATGAGGACGTTCCGGTTGCCGAACTGGATGCGTTGTTGACCGCCCAGTTGTTACCCCGGCAGTTGCGCGAGGCCAGTACCAAGATGGGCGGACGTCTGTTGGAGATCGGCGCCGAGATCTTTCCGTCCGCAGATCTGGCGGAGTACCGGGAGCTGGTGGGTTCCGGCCGTGCCGCCGGGCATCAGCCGCTGGCGTTCGCCGTGGTCGCCCGGTCCCTGAACGTGCCGCTCCCCGAGGCCCTCGCCGCTTACCTGTTCGCCGCGGTGACGTCCTTGACGCAGAACGCCGTCCGGGCGATCCCCCTGGGGCAGAACGCCGGCCAGCGGATCCTGCGGAAGGCGGCCGACGGCGTAGCTGCCGCCGCCGAGCGCTCCAGTCACCTCACGCCTGACGACTTTGGGGCCGTCAGCCCCGGGCTGGAAATTTCGCAAATGCGGCACGAACGCCAGCGCGCCCGCATGTTCATGAGTTAACCGAGCTACACACGAAATATGTCTGGAGAAGAATATGTCTGAGCTCGTCAAAATCGGCATCGGCGGCCCGGTGGGTGCCGGCAAGACCCAGCTCGTGGAGCGGCTCACCCGTCATATGAGCCGGGAGATCTCCATGGCGGCCATCACCAACGATATCTACACAATCGAGGACGCCAGGATTCTCGCCGCCAACGGGATCCTGCCTGTCGACCGGATCATCGGCGTTGAAACCGGCGGCTGCCCGCACACCGCCATCCGCGAAGACACGTCCATGAATACGGCCGCCATCGAGGAGCTGAAGAAGCGGCACCCTGACCTGCAGGTGATTTTCGTGGAATCCGGCGGCGACAACCTCTCCGCAACGTTCAGCCCCGAACTGGTGGACTTTTCCATCTACATCATCGACGTGGCCCAGGGTGAGAAGATCCCGCGCAAGGCCGGCCAGGGCATGATCAAGTCCGATCTGTTCATCATCAACAAGACCGACCTCGCCCCCCACGTCGGCGCGGACCTGGCCGTCATGGAGCGGGACTCCAAGGAATTCCGGGGCGAGAAGCCGTTCTGCTTCACGAACCTCAAGACCGACGAAGGGCTGGACCGCGTGATCGAATGGGTGCGGCGGGACGTCCTGATGCTCGACCTGGCGTCGTGACGGCGATTGTGCGGAGTCCGGCGGCTTCGCCGGATTTGGGGCCGTGCCCGTCCCCAGCCGCTCCCGACTCTCGCAAGCTCGAGTCGGGACCCTCGCGGCAGTGGGCCCCCCGCGGTGCCCGCCACGCCGCGGCCCCAAAATCCGGCCTCGCCGCCTCAGCGGTTAAGTCGCCGATGGGGGAACTGGAACTCGTCGTCGAAAATCGGGGCGGACGTTGTGTCGCCACGCATCAGTTCCATCGGGGGGCTTTGAGGGTTTTGCGGCCGCATTACTTGGATGGCAGCGGGCAGGTTTGTTATGTGCTCGTCAATCCTGGCGGTGCCTATCTGGGCGCTGACCTGTATGTGATTGACGTGGAGGTGGCCGATGGGGCGAAGCTGCTGCTCGCCACGCAGTCGGCCACCAAGATCTACCGGACTCCGGGATCCTTTGCCGAACAGCGGATGCGGCTGCGGCTCGGGGAGGGGGCTCGGCTGGAGCTCGCCCCGGATCAGGTGATCGCCTACCGGGAGGCCAGCTACCGGCAGAATACGCACGTGACGGTGCGGCCGTCGTCGAGCCTCATCATGGTCGAAATTGTGACCCCGGGGTGGTCGCCGGACGGGGCCTCGTTCCGGTACGAGGAGCTGCGGTTGCGGACCGAGATCCGGGTCGAGTCGGAGGCGTCCGTCGGGGAGGCGGGCGGGCTGCTGGCCCTGGACAACGTGCTCATCCGGCCGCCCCTGGGCGATGTGACGGGCCTGGCGTTCATGGAGGGCTTCAGCCATCTGGGGTCGCTGATCGTGGTGGACCCGCGGGTGGACCAAGCCCTTGCCGACGAACTCCACGAGATCACGGCCGGGCTCGGCGCCCATACCGGCATCTCGCTCACCGCCGCCGTGCTGGGAACGGCCGGGCTGGTGCTGAGGTCGCTCTCGAACAGCACGGAGGAACTGAGGTGTGTTCTGGGAGCCGCCACCGCCCTGCTGCGCAAGCGCTGGTACGGCCAGGATCCGCTGGATCTGAGGAAGTACTGATGGCCGGGACCCAGCAGAGGACTGCGCTGCGCCGGCTTCGGGCGCTGACCACCCGGCCGGCGGCCTGATCACAGCCGGCGCGCCCCCTCTGCCGGCAGGACGGCGAAGACATCGGGTGCCTGCAGCCCGCGGGCGGCGAAGCCGGCCAGGACCGCGGACCGGACCTGATCGGCGTCGTCCACTGGAACCAGGGCGATGGAGGAGCCGCCGAACCCGCCGCCGGTCATCCGGGCCCCGATGGCCCCGTTGGCGCGTGCGGTGTCAACGGCGAGGTTCAGTTCCGGGCAGGAGATTTCGAAGTCGTCCCGCATGGAGCGGTGGCTGGCGTCCAGCAGGTCTCCGATTGCCAGCGGCCCATGGGACGTGAGCAGTTCCGCGGTCCGGGCGACCCGTTCGTTCTCGGTGACAATGTGCCGGACCCGGCGGAACGTCACGTCGTCGAGGACGCGCCCGGCCCGCGGCAGATCGGCGGCGTCAAGGTCGCGAAGGGCGCCGACGCCCAGGGCCCGGGCGCCGCGGACGCAGGAGGACCGGCGTTCGGCGTACCCGCCGGTGGCATGGGCGTGCGAGACCTTGGTGTCGATCACCAGGCAGAGAAGCCCGGACTCCTCCAGGCCGAGCGGCACCGGGCGGGAGCTGAGGTCGCGGCAGTCCAGGTAGACCGCGCAGTCCCGGGTGCCGAGCATCGACGCGGACTGATCCATGATCCCGGTGGGGGCGCCGACGACGTTGTTTTCGGCCCGCCGCCCGATGTCCGCCAGTTCGGCCCGGCCCAGGCCCGCTCCGGTGAGGTCGGAGAGGGCCAACGCGACGGCGCATTCCAGGGCGGCGGAGGAGGACAGCCCGGCGCCGACCGGGACATCGGAGGTCACGTACAGGTCGAAGCCCGGCACCGTGATGCCGGCACGTTCCAGCTCCCACGCCACTCCGGCGGGGTACGCGGACCAGCCGGCCGCCTGGTCCGGGGCGAAGGCATCGAGATCGAATTCGACCGGGTCAGCGGCCGCGAACGCCGAGGCCAGCCGCACGGTGCGGTCCGCCCGGGCCGACACGGCCACGGTGGTGGTGCGGTTGATGGCGAACGGCAGGACAAGGCCGTCGTTGTAGTCCGTGTGCTCGCCGATCAGGTTGACCCGTCCCGGCGCCTGCCACACGCCGTCGGCGTCATGGCCGAAGTGGCCGGCAAAGGCGCGGGTCACCGCGTCCGCCAGGGCCGTTCCTGCGGTGTCGGTGGTGGTCATGCCGTTCCTTTCCTGGCGTCCCGGAGCCGGGCCGCAACCTCTTCGGGAGTCGTGTCGTTGATGAAGGCGCCCATGGCGGCCTCGGAGCCGGCCAGGAACTTGAGTTTGTCCGCGGCCCGCCGGGGGGAGGTGAGCTGCAGGTGCAGGTACCCGGACCGGCGCAGCACCGGGTCAAGGGGGGCCTGGTGCCAGGCGCTGATATACGGCGTCGGACTGCCGTAGAGCCTGTCGAGGCGGCCCAGCAGGTCCGGATACAGGACGGCGAGCTCGTCACGCTCGGCGCCGGTCAGCGCTGCGAGGTCCGGAACCTGGCGGTGCGGGACCAGATGGATTTCCAGCGGCCAGCGCGCCGCGAACGGCACGTAGGCGCTGAAAAATTCGCCCTCGAGCACGATCCGGGCGCCGTCGGCACGTTCGCTCGCCAAAATCGCCCCGGTCAGGGTGGCCGTCCCGCCCGCCGCCTCATGGAACTGCCGGGCGGCCGCGGCCATCACCGCGGTCCTCGGCGTGACGTAGGGGTAGGCGTAGATCTGGCCGTGCGGATGGTGCAGTGTCACGCCGATGTCCTGACCGCGGTTCTCGAAACAGAACACCTGCGCCACGCCGGGCAGCGCGCTCAGGGCCTCGGTGCGGTGCGCCCAGGCGTCGATCACGGTGCGCACCCGCCGGGTGCTGAGGGCGGCGAACGTCCCGGTGTGCTCGGGCGTGAAGGCTACGACCTCGCACCGGCCGCCGGCGGTCCCGCGGGTACCCCAGCCCGGCGATGCCGGGACGGCGGCGAGATCCGGACCGAGCGAGGGGAAGCGGTTTTCAAACACGGCGACGTCGTAATCCGCCGGGATCTCCGAGGGCCGCGCGTCGGTGCTCGGGCACAGCGGGCACTCGTCCGCCGGCGGAAGATGCGTCCTGTGTTGCCGGTGCGCGGCGACCGCCACCCATTCCCCGGTCAGCGCGTCGTACCGGATTTCCCCGGACGGGCCGCGCTCGGGAAGGTCGCGGCGGTCCCTTGACGGGCGCTGCAGGGGATGGGAAGTGTCGTCGAAATACAGGAGTTCGCGCCCGTCGGCGAGGCGCGTACTGGTCACCGCGGACACCGACGCCGGGGCGTTGCTGCGGCTGATGATGCTGGTCATGGGGTTCCTTCGAGAGTGAGGGGACGTGCGGTGCCCGACCCGGAAGCAGGGGGCGGGACCGGACGGTCAGAGGGCCTGGACGTGGAGGAGCAGGGCGTGCTCCGGGTTCAGGACCGGCAGGGGCAGGCCGACGTGCTGCAGGAAGGCGCCGGTGGCAACGGCCCCGTCTTCCAGCCAGGCCGGCGGCCGGATCTGGGTGAAGGTGTGCGCGTAGTCGCCGTCGAGAAGGGTAGGCAGTTCGGCCCGGACGCGGTAGTTCCGCTTCGGGTCAAGGCCCGGCAGTGAGGCCAGTCCGGGGACTTCAGCCGGGGCGGAGGCCAGGGACACTGCAGCGAACAGGGCCTCGCCGGCGTCGTGCGCAACTACACCGTGGACGCTCAGGGTGGGCTCGGCGGTGTCTGCGTTGACGCGCTTGCCGGAGTGGAGCAGTGCGCGGTGGCGCTTGTAGAGCGCGATGGCGCGGCGCAGCGTGGCCCGTTCCTCGTCCGTGGCTGCGCGGATGTCCCACTCCATGCCGAAATGGCCAAAGAGGGCGGTGATGGCGCGGAAGGAGATGTCGTGGGTGCGGGCCGTGGTGTGCGAGGTGGTGGGGCCGATATGTGATCCGACGAGTTCGGGGGGGAGGACGGCCTGGGTCCAGCGCTGGATGGTCTGGCGCTCCAGGGCATCGTTGCAGTCCGAGGCCCACACCCGGTCGGTGCGCTGCAGGATGCCGAGATCCACGCGGGCCCCGCCGGAGGAGCAGCTTTCAATCTCCACGTCCGGGTGGGATGCCTTGAGCGCGTCGAAGAGACGGTACGCGGCCAGCGTCTGCTCATGGACGGACGGCCGGCCGCCGCGGCCGTGCTCGGTGAGGTCGCGGTTCTGGTCCCATTTGAGGTAGGCGATGCTGTTCTCGCGCAACAGGGCATCGAGGCGGCCGTATATGTATTGCCAGGCCTCCGGGTTGGCGAGGTCCAGGACGTGCTGATGGCGCCAGGCGTGCGGAAGCCGGCCGCCGTCCTTGTGGGAAAGCAGCGACGGGCCCACGATCCAGTCCGGGTGCTCGCGCGCGACGTCGGAGTCCAGGTTGACCATCTCCGGCTCCACCCACAGCCCGAACTCCATGCCGTGGCCGGTGACCGCGTCGATCAGCGGAGTCAGGCCCTCGGGCCACAGGCTCTCGTCGACATACCAGTCGCCAAGGCCCGCGTGATCATCGCGGCGGCCGCGGAACCAGCCGTCGTCGAGGACGAAGCGTTCCACGCCGAGCCCGGCGGCCGCTTCGGCGAGTTCGAGCAGCGGCTCGAGGCTGTGGTCGAAGTAGACGGCTTCCCAGGTGTTCAGCACCACCGGGCGGACCCGGCCGGAGGTGGTGTCCACATGCTGCGGCCGGGCACGGAACCAGTGGTAGAAGGCCTCGGTGATGCCGTCCAGGCCGCGGCCGGAGTAGGCGGCATAGAGCGACGGCGTCCGGTAGCTGCCGCCGGGGCGCAGCACCACTTCGGCGGAGCCGAGCAGCTCGGCGGCACCGAGCATGCGCCGGCCGTCCGCGAGGCTGTCGAGGTACTGCTCGTGGTTGCCGCTCCAGCCCAGGTGCGTGGCCCAGACCTGGCCTGTGCGGTTGGCGAAGCCGGCGGTCCCGGCTGCCACCAGCAGGGACGAGTCGTGGCCGGTCCGGCCGTGCCGGCCGGTGCGGACCCAGGTGCCCTGCTGGACGGCGTGCCGCTGCGGGTGGTTTTCGCGGCACCAGCGCCCGGTGAGGTCGAGCAGTTCCGTGGCGTCCCGCGGCACCGGCAGCACCGTGGCGAGTTCGTCGAGCTGGTATTCGGCCGTGCCGCTGTTGGTCAGCGTGTGAGCCAGCTCCAGAAGGCCGCCGGGGTGCAGGGTGAGTTCGGAACTGACCTCGAGTCCGGCCTCGGAGTCCCGGTGGATGATCACCACGGTGCGGCCGCCGTCCTGCATCTGGGCGGCAACGACCCGCAGGGCCGGCGAGAAGTCCAGGCCGGGGCCGCCGTCGGCGTTCCGGTGCCCGCGCAGGCCCGGCCGCCCGGCCCAGCCGGAGGAGGCCTGCGGGAGCAGTCCGGCGGTGACGGGGAGGTCGAGGGCGGAGTGCGGGACGGGCCCGCGGAGGATCGCCAGATCGGGGAGGTGTTCGCCGAGGTCGGCGCCCCAGTGGACGATCTCGGCCTCGCCGGTGTCGAAGGCCAGCAGGACGCTGGTGCCGGCAGAACGCAGGTGCACGGGGTGCATGGGGATTCGCTTTCGGTAGTGCGGAAGTCAGGTGCTGGTGCGCGGGATCCCGGGTTGAGGACCCCGCGCACCGGGCGCCGCCGTGGCGGGCGGCTGTGGCTTCAAAGGCTTACTTGAAGAGGGCGTTGACCTGGTTGTTGGCGTCGGTGAGGGAGCTGGCAGGCTTCTTGCCGGAGAGGACGGCGTCCATGGCCGGCTTCATGATGCCGTCCACCTTGGCTGCCTTATCCGCGATCGGGAACAGGAACGTGGTTCCTTCCTTGACGTGGGTGGTGAAGGCGGAGACGTCGGTGCCCTTGGCCTTGAACGCTTCGGCTGCCTTCTCGGAGGAGCTGGTGAGAGCAGGGAACACGACGCCCTTGGAGGCTACGACGTCCTGGCAGGAGGTGGAGGCGAGGTATTCGACCCACTTGATCGAGGCTGCCGGGTTCTTGGTGCCGGCCCAGACGGAGTCGGCCAGGCCGTTGAACATGCTGGCGCGCTTGCCTTCGGGGCCCTTCGGGGTGGGGGCGAACGCGGTCTTCACGCCCTTGTAGCTCTTGTACTGGCCGATCAGCCAGTCACCCGTGGTGTTGATGGCAGCCTTGCCGGCGCCGAAGTTGTCCGCCAGGCTGGCGCCGACGGTGGTCTCGAGCTTGGGCATGTAGCCCTTCTCGGTCAGTCCGGCCCACCAGGCGATGGTCTCCTGGAACTTGGGGTCGTCGTAGTTGAACTTGGTGCCCCAGGGGTTCTTGTCCGTGGCGCTCCAGCCGGTGGTGGCGCTGAGGAAGCTCCACTCGGTCTGGCCCTGCCCGGAGCCGCTGCCGGCCAGGCCGAGTCCGTAGACGGCCACCTTGTTCTTGTCGAAACCTGCCTCGTCGCCGCGCACGCCGTTCTTGTCCACGGTCAGGTGCGCGATCGCCTTTTCGTAGCTGCCGCCGTCCTGCGGGTTCCAGTCCAGGTTGGCCATCTGCTCGGCGGTCAGGCCCGCGGAGTCCGTCATGGCCGTGTTGTAGAAGAGGCCCACGGTGTCCCAGTCCTTGGGCAGTCCGTAGCGCTTGCCGTCCTGGCCCACCCAGAGCTCGGCGAGTCCCTTGGTGTAGCTCTCCAGCTTGATGCCGTCCTTGGCCACCGCCTCGTCGAGGGCGAGCAGCTGCTTCTTCGCGGCGTACTCGGGGTACTTCGAGAGGTGGTTGGTGAAGACGTCGGGGGCGGTGCCGGCGACGAAGCCGTTGGTCAGCGTGGTCCAGTAGTCATCCCAGCCGCGCTGGGTGATCTTGACCTTGATGTCCGGGTTGGCCTTGTGGAAGTCATCGGCGCACTGCTGGTAGGCCGGGAGCTGGTTGGCGTCCCACAGCCAGTAGTTGATTTCGCCCTTGGCCTCGGTGGAGGCCGGGGCGGACCCGCCGCAGGCGGAGAGGGAGATGGCGATGGCTGCAGCGGCAGCGACGGCGCCGAGGGTCTTCTTCATGGTGGACCTTTCATGGAAGTGCTTCTTTGAGGGGAATGCTTGTTGACGGGGCACTGCGGGTTGGGCCGGGGTTACTTGATGCCGGAGAAGCCGATGGAGTTGACCACCCGCTTGCCGAAGGCGATGAAGAGCAGGAGGACGGGCAGGGCCGCGATCAGGGTGGCGGCCATCAGGCCGGACCAGTCGGGGGCGCCCTGCGGGGACTGGGACTTGAAGACGCCCAGGCCCACGGTGAGGACGCGGACGCTTTCGTCCTGGCCCACCAGCAGCGGCCAGAAGTACTCGTTCCACTGGCCGATGAAGGTCAGCAGCGCCAGGGTGGCCAGGGGGGCCGCGGCGTTCGGGAGCACGATCTGGAAGAAGATCCGCACGTGCTTGGCGCCGTCGAGCATGGCGGCCTCTTCCACCTCGCGGGACATGGAGAGGAAGAACTGGCGCAGGAAGAAGATGGCGAAGGGGGTCATGAACAGGAACGGCACGGCCAGACCGGCGAAGGTGTTGAGCAGGCCGAGGTTCTTGATCATCAGGAAGTTGGGCAGGGCTGTGAAGATCGGCGGGACCATCATGGTGGCCAGGAACAGGCCGAACACCACGTTCCGGCCCGGCCAGCGCAGCCGGGAGAAGGCGTAGGCGGCCATCGCGCTGAAGAAGACCTGCCCGGCGGTGGTGACGGTGGCGAAGATGACGGAGTTCCGCAGGTACAGCCAGAAATTGATGGCGGCGCCGGAGCCGCCCTCGGCGATTGCTTCCTCGGGGCTCTGCAGCCCCAGGACCCGCTTGAAGGCGCCGAGGCTGAAGTCGGCCGGCAGCAGGTTGCTGGCGTTCGAGGCCAGGGAGGCATTGCTGGACAGTGCGGTGCGGAGCATCCAGAGGAACGGCGCGATCGTCACGGCGACGGCGATGGCGACGAGGGTCCAGGCGCCGACGCGGCGCCAGCTGACCGGTTTCCTGGGAGGGGGGACGCTGGAGGCGGGCTTCTTACGGGAAGGGGCGGAGGTAGTCATGGCTGGGGTTCCTTAGTCCAGATCCGATTCGTTGCCCTTGAGGAACTTCATCTGGACGAAGGCCACAAGAGCGAGAATGACGAAGAGAATGACGGACAGGGCCGAGGCGTAGCCGAAGTCGGATTCACCGAAGGCCTTCTGGTAGATGTACATCTGGATCACGCGGGAAGCATTGATCGGGCCGCCGCCCGTGGTCACAGCCACGGTGTCGAAGACCTGGAAGGAGCCGATCACGGTGACCACCAGGACCAGCACCAGCACTGGGCGCAGGAGCGGCATCGTGATGCTCCAGAAGGTCCGGGTCGGGGAGGCGCCGTCGAGCGAGGCGACCTCGTACACGTGGTTGGGAATGGACTGCAGGCCGGCGAAGATCAGCAGGGCGGTGTAGCCCATGTGGCGCCAGACGTTGACGCCGGCGATGGTGGGAATGGCCCATTGCTCGCTGCCGAAGAAGGCGATGCGCGGCAGGCCCATCCAGTTGATGATTTCGTTGACGATGCCGAGTTGGTAGTCGAGCATCCAGAACCACAACAGCGCGACGATCACGTTCGCCACAAGGAAGGGCAGCAGCAGGGCGCCGCGGATAAGCGTGGACTTGGCGACGTTGTGCATCAGCAGGGCAAGTCCGAGCGCGATCGCGGTCTGGAAGCCGATGTTCAGTGCCACGTACTGGACCGTCACGGCCATGGCGTTCCAGAAGAGATCGTCCGCGAAGATCGCGGTGTAGTTTTTGGTGCCGATCCAGGTGGGATCGCCCAAAACGCTGTACTCGGTGAAGCTGAGGTAGACGCCGCGGATGCTCGGCACCAGGTAGAAGGCAACGAAGCCGAGCAAGGCCGGGGCGATGAAGAGAAGGGCGACCCTCAGGTCGCTGCGGGTTCGGCGCCGGCCGCGGGGGGCAGCATTGCCCGTTCCCGTGCCGGGCGCCTTGCGGGCCGGAACGGCTCCGCGGGCAGTTGTGGTGGTCATTGGTGGGTCCTCCGCAGTTACGTGGATGCTGTGACGTGGATTACAACTGAGGCCTGAATCTACACGAGTAACTTTCTTATGCGCAAGCGTTTCTTTTATGTTTCCGGGAGGAATCTTTCTGCTCATCTTCTGCTATTGACTCGAGTAGAAACTGGTGTAAAACTTGCGTGCATGACTTTCTCACTAGGCATTGTCGGCGCCGGACAGTTCGCAGGCGCCTTCGCCAAACTCTTCGACGCCCATCCCGCGATTTCAGAAGTCCATGTCACGGACGTCCTGCCGGAACGGGCCGAGGCCCTCCGGGAGCGGCTCGGCCTGGCGGGGACCTATCCCAGCTTTGAGGCCATGCTCGACGGCGGCCTCGACGCCGTGGCGATCTTCACCCAGCGCTGGACGCACGGGCCGCTGGTGCTGCAGGCGCTCCGGGCGGGCAAGCATGTGTATTCGGCAGTGCCGATGGCCATCAGCGAGGACGAGATCGCCCGGATCATCGAGGCTGTCCGGGAGACGGGCCTGACCTACATGATGGGCGAGACAAGCTACTACAACCCCGCCACCGTCTATGCCCGCAAGCGCAAGGCTGAAGGCGCCTTTGGCCGCATCTTCTACGCCGAGGGCGACTACGTCCACGACATGGATCTCGGCTTCTACGAGGCCTACCAGTACAGCGGCGGGGAGGACTGGAAACGCACCGCCAGCTACCCGCCCATGCTGTATCCGACTCACTCCACCGGCGGGGTACTGGGCGCGATCGGCGGCCATGCCGTCAGCGTCAGCTGCATTGGCGTCCCCGACGAGCGCGGGGACGGTGTGTTCGACAAGGACGTCAGCATGTTCGGCAACGACTTCTCCAATGCCACCGCGCTGTTCGAGCTTTCAACCGGCGGGTCCATGCGCATCAACGAGATGCGCCGCGTCGGCTACCCCTCCCACCTGCGCGAAAGCCGCTTCCGGTACTTCGGCACGGACGCCAGCTTCGAGCAGCTGGCCACGGTCAGTGTGTGGCAGGACAAGGAGTCCGTGACCGACGTCAGCGCGGAACTGGCCACCGGGGCCACGCTGGCTGCCGACGATCCTTCGCTGGCCAGTGTCGCACCGGCACTGCGGGACGCCTTCAGCTCCGGAATGGCACCCGTGCATGACGCCGGCCGGCTTCCGGCCGAGTTCCGCGGACTTCACAACGGGCACGAGGGCAGCCACCACTTCCTGGTGGACGACTTTGCCACGGCCGTCGACACGGGAACGCTCCCGCCCGTCAACGCCTGGGAAGCCGCCCGCTACACGCTGCCGGGGATCGTGGCGCACGAGTCCGCCCTCCGCGGCGGGGAGCGGTTGCCCGTGCCGGACCACGGCGACGCCCCCGTCCTGCTGCCTGCGCAGGGAACCAACGAGGAAGGCTTAGCCGGGGAACTCCGGCGGTAGCATGGTCACTGTGCCACACTCGCCCGCCTCCGCCAGGCCCACGATCACCCGAAAAGACGTGGCCAGGCTGGCGGGCGTCAGCACCGCCGTCGTCAGCTATGTGGTGAACGGCGGCCCCAAGCGGGTCTCCCCGGTGACCGCTGCGAAAGTCCGCGAGGCCATCAGCGCCCTGGGGTACCGTCCGAACGCCGCGGCGAGGGCACTGAAACTTGGCTCCAGCGAGATGCTCGGCATGGTGGTCCCGGACACCACCAACCCCTTCTTCGCCACTTTGGCCCGCGCCGTGGAGGAAGCCGCGGCGGCGCGCGGCTATGCCCTGCTGCTGGCGAACTCGGGCGGATCGGCGGCCAATGAGCGGCGCCAGGTCAGGAACCTCGCGAGCCGCCGCGTTGACGGGGTCTTCCTCTCCAGCGTGCTGTTCGAACCCGACCTGACCGAGCTGGAGCATTCGGAGATCCCCGCCGTGCTGCTCAACCACAGCACCGAGGTGCCGGGCTTCAACTCGGTCGGCGTGGAGCTGCTGGAAGGCTCCCGGCGTGCCGTCGAGCACCTGGTGGGCCACGGCCACCGCAACATCGCACTGGTCATGGGCATGAACGCCGGCAATGATCTCGATGCCCGCGAGGTCGGGTGGCAGCAGGGGCTCGCGGAGGCCGGCCTCCCGGAAGGACCCATTCTGCGCTGTGACTTCGACCGGCAGGGCGGCTACCGGGCCGGGCAGCGGCTGCTCGCGGCCGCGGACCGACCCACCGCCGTGTTCGTCAGTTCCGACCTGCAGGCCGTCGGCCTGCTGCGCGCCGTGTCCGAGGCCGGGCTGCGGGTCCCCGAGGACCTGGCGGTCTTCTCCTTCGACGGCTCGGCTGAGGCGGAGTTCAGCTGGCCGCCGTTGAGCACGGTCGCGCAGCCCGTCCAGGCCATGGCCGAGGCCGCCGTCGAAGCGCTCATTGGCTTTGACGGCGTGTCTCCCACCCGGAACAGGATCTTCCCCGTGGACCTGGTCCTGCGCGCGTCCTGCGGCTGCGCGCCGGTGCCTGCCGCGCCGGCCGGGTAGGGTCCCCGCCGGGCACGTCGTTGCGGTTCCGGGCGTCGTTCCCTGCGGGCATCACACCAGGGGCCCTATGGACTATCGTTAGCGCTAACAGGAGCCGGGGGGCGGGCGACCAGCGGGCGCCCCGTGCCCTCCTATCGTTCGATTTCACACTTTGATTCAGGCCGATGGACGGCATCGGAGCGAAAGGGGCCTCGCATGGGGAACAACAATGACCGGCGGCAGCCGCGGCTCGAAGACGTCGCAGCGCTGGCCAAGGTTTCCCACCAGACCGTCTCGCGGGTGATCAACAACCACCCGAATGTCAGCGCGGGAACAAAGTCCCGGGTCGAGGCGGCGATTGCCGAACTCGGCTACCGGCGCAACACGGCCGCCCGGAGCCTGGTGACCCGGCGCACCCAGACCATCGGTGTCCTCGCCTCCGAGCTCGGGCAATATGGCCCGGCGAATACGCTGCTGGGGGTCCAGCAAGCCGCCAGGGAAGCAGGGTATTTCGTGAGCATTGCCGCGATCAAGGGGGCCGCGGCGAACGCCATTTGCGATGCCGTGCGGCACCTGACGGACCAGGGCGCGGACGGATTGATTGTGATCGTGCCGCACGACGGGACACTTCAGGTGCTCGAGGACCTGAACCTGGATCTTCCGGTGATCGTCGTCGGCGGAGCCGGAGAAGGGCGGTTGAGCGGCGCGATGGTCGACCAGAAGCTCGGTGCACGGCTGGCCGTCGCCCATCTGATCAGCCTTGGCCACGAGCGGATCGGCCATGTCTCCGGACCGCTCGACTGGGTGGACGGCAAAGCCCGGGTTGACGGGTGGCGCGAGGAGTTGGCGGAAGCCGGCCTCTCCGACGAACTTCTGGTCGAGGGGGACTGGAGTGCGGACAGCGGGTACCGGATCGGGCAGCAGCTGGCAGAACAGCGCAGCGCCACCGCGGTGTTCGTCAGCAACGACCAGATGGCGCTCGGACTGCTGCGGGCGTTCGGCGAGAAGGGCATCCGGGTTCCGGAAGACGTCTCCGTGGTTGGCTTTGACGACCAGCCCGAATCCGCCTACTTCATGCCGCCGCTGACCACCGTGCGACAGGACTTCGAGGAACTCGGAAAGCGCTGCATGGACCTGATACGCGCCCAGGTCGAGGGCGATGCCGCCAGCGGCGCCCTGGTGGTCAAACCTGCTCTCGTGGTGCGCGCCAGCACCGCACCCCGCCCCCGTCTCTCCTAAGGGCCGAAGCCCTCCGTTCCGGCAATACGTGCCAGGCTTCTTGACAGCAAGTTTGTTAGCGCTAACAATAAGGGGGTTCGCAATGTTGCGGAACCTATTGGAGGATTTGATGGACTTCTCAGTGGACGGAACCGAAAACTTTGTCATAGGCGTGGACTACGGCACGCTTTCCGGGCGGGCCGTCGTCGTCCGGGTCCGGGATGGCAAGGAACTGGGCAGCGGGGTATTTGAATACCCGCATGCCGTGGTCACGGGCGAGCTTCCGAAGGACACGGCTGGCGTCGCCGGCATCCGGCTTCCGGGCGAATGGGCCCTGCAGGTGCCCAACGACTACCGCGACGTGCTCCGCCGGGCTGTGCCCGCGGCCGTCGCCGACGCCGGGATCGACCCAGCCGCCGTGGTGGGCATCGCCACCGACTTCACGGCCTGCACTATGGTCCCCGTCAAGGGCGACGGCACACCGCTGAACGAGCTTCCCGGATTCGCCAACCGCCCGCACGCCTACGTGAAGCTGTGGCGCCACCATGCCGCCCAGCCGCAGGCGGACCGCATCAACGCCCTGGCCTCGGAACTCGGCGGAAACTGGCTGCCGCGCTACGGCGGACTCATCTCCTCCGAATGGGAGTTCGCCAAGGGCCTGCAGTTGCTTGAGGAGGACCCGGAAAGCTACGCCGCGATGGACCGCTGGGTGGAAGCGGCTGACTGGATCGTCTGGCAGCTGTGCGGCAACTACGTCCGCAACGCCTGCACGGCCGGCTATAAAGGGATCTACCAGGACGGCCGCTACCCGTCCAGGGAATTCCTGTCCGCCCTGAACCCGGACTTCAAGGATTTTGTCAGCGCCAAGCTGGCGCACACCATCGGCCGGCTCGGCGATGCGGCCGGCTATCTGACGGCCGAGGCCGCCGCCTGGACCGGACTGCCGGAAGGCATCGCCGTCGCAGTGGGCAACGTGGATGCCCACGTCACGGCGCCCGCAGCGAAGGCAGTTGAGCCCGGGCAGCTGGTGGCCATCATGGGAACCTCCACCTGCCACGTTATGAACGGTGCCGAACTGCGGGAAGTCCCGGGCATGTGCGGTGTGGTGGACGGCGGAATCGTCGACGGGCTTTGGGGCTACGAAGCTGGCCAAAGCGGAGTGGGGGACATCTTCGGCTGGTTCACGAACAACGGCGTCCCGCCCGAGTACCACCAGGCAGCGGAAGCGGCAGGTCTTGGCATCCACGAATACCTCACTGAACTGGCCTCCCGCCAAGCCATCGGCGAACACGGCCTCATTGCCCTGGACTGGCACTCCGGCAACCGTTCCGTGCTGGTGGACCACGAACTCTCCGGCGTCGTGGTGGGCCAGACCCTCGCCACCAGGCCCGAAGACACCTACCGGGCCTTGCTGGAAGCCACGGCCTTCGGCACGCGCACCATCGTAGACGCCTTCCGCGACTCCGGAGTGCCGGTCAGGGAATTCATCGTGGCCGGCGGCCTGCTGAAGAACAAGCTGCTCATGCAGATCTACGCGGATATCACCGGCTTGCCGCTCTCCACCATCGGCTCAACCCAGGGGCCCGCCCTGGGGTCGGCCATCCACGCCGCCGTGGCCGCAGGTGAATACGCGGATATCCGTGCCGCTGCGGCTGCTATGGGATCGGAGCCCGGCAGCATCTATATTCCCATTCCGGAAAATGTTGCCGCCTACGAAAAGCTCTTCCAGGAGTACCGCACGCTGCACGACTACTTCGGCCGCGGCAGCAACAGCGTGATGCACCGCCTCAAGGCGATCCAGCGTGCGGCCAGGCCCTCGTTTGCCGCCGCTGCGGGCGCTCCGCAGCAGAACGCCGTCCCCGCCGGCTCGGTCGCAGAGGAAGTGTCCGCATGAGCAACCTGCTGGAAAGCATCGCGGAGGTCCGTCGCGAGGTCTGCGAACTGCACGCCGAACTCACGCGCTACGAACTGGTGGTGTGGACGGCCGGCAACGTCTCCGCCCGCGTCCCCGGCCATGACCTGATGGTCATCAAGCCGTCCGGAGTCTCGTACGCGGACCTCACGCCCGAGAGCATGGTTGTCACGGACCTCTACGGCACGCCCGTGGAGGGCGACTGGAGCAACCCCGCCCTGTCACCGTCCTCGGACACCGCGGCGCACGCCTACGTTTACCGGCACATGCCGGAGGTCGGGGGAGTGGTGCACACGCATTCGACCTACGCCACGGCCTGGGCTGCACGGGGAGAGGAGATCCCCTGCGTGCTGACCATGATGGGTGACGAGTTCGGCGGGACGATCCCGGTGGGCCCGTTCGCGCTGATCGGGGACGACTCGATTGGCCGCGGCATCGTGGACACCCTGGCCCAATCCAGCTCGCCGGCCGTGCTGATGCAGAACCACGGGCCCTTCACCGTGGGCAAGGATGCCCGCTCGGCGGTCAAAGCCGCCGTCATGTGCGAGGAAGTGGCGCGGACCGTCCATATTTCCCGGCAACTCGGCGAACCCCTGCCGATCGACCCGGCCCAGATCGACTCGCTTTACGCCCGCTACCAGAACGTCTACGGCCGCTAGGCCCAAAACCAGGCCGCCAGGCCCAAAACCAGGCCGCCAGGCCGCGAAGCCGTCGTCGCCCCCCACCATCCGCAGGAGAAAACATGTCCAACGCCAACAACACGTCCCTTGAGCAGTTCGAGGTCTGGTTCCTCACCGGCAGCCAGCACCTCTACGGCGAGGACGTCCTCAAGCAGGTCGCCGCCCAGTCCCAAGACATCGCTGACGCGCTGAACGCCTCCGCCGACGTCCCAGTGAAAATCGTCTGGAAGCCCGTGCTCACGGACTCGGACGCCATCCGCCGCACCGCCCTGGATGCCAACTCGGACGACGCCGTGATCGGCGTGACCGCGTGGATGCACACCTTCTCCCCGGCCAAGATGTGGATCCAGGGCCTGGACCTGCTCCGGAAGCCGCTCCTGCACTTGCACACCCAGGCCAACGTCGAACTGCCGTGGGCGGACATCGACTTCGACTTCATGAACCTGAACCAGGCCGCGCACGGCGACCGCGAGTTCGGCTACATCCAGTCCCGCCTCGGCATCCCGCGCAAAACCGTCGTCGGCCACGTGTCCAACCCCGAGGTGTCCCGCCAGGTCGGATCCTGGCAGCGCGCCTCGGCTGGTTGGGCGGCCGTCCGGACCCTCAAGCTGACCCGTTTCGGCGACAACATGCGCAATGTCGCCGTCACCGAAGGGGACAAGACCGAGGCCGAGTTGCGCTTCGGCGTCTCGGTCAACACTTGGTCCGTCAATGAACTCGCCGACGCCGTGCACGGCGCGGCAGAGTCCGACGTCGACTCCCTCGTCGCCGAATACGAGCGGCTCTACGAGGTGGCCCCCGAGCTCCGCACCGGCGGCCCGCGCCACGAGTCGCTGCGCTACAGCGCCCGGATCGAGCTTGGGCTTCGCAGCTTCCTGGAGGCCAACGGCTCGGCCGCCTTCACCACGTCCTTCGAAGACCTCGGCGCACTGCGCCAGCTGCCGGGCATGGCCGTCCAGCGCCTCATGGCCGACGGTTACGGCTTCGGCGCCGAGGGCGACTGGAAGACTGCCATCCTGGTCCGGGCAGCCAAAGTCATGGGCGCCGGGCTCCCCGGCGGCGCCTCGCTCATGGAGGACTACACCTACCACCTCGTCCCGGGCCAGGAGAAAATCCTGGGCGCGCACATGCTGGAGGTCTGCCCGTCCCTGACTGCCGCGAAGCCGCGCGTGGAAATCCACCCGCTGGGCATCGGCGGCAAGGAAGATCCCGTCCGCCTGGTCTTCGACACCGATGCCGGCCACGGCGTCGTGGTGGCGCTGTCCGACATGCGCGACCGCTTCCGCCTCGTGGCCAACGCCGTCGACGTCGTGGACCTTGAGCAGCCGCTGCCCAACCTGCCGGTGGCCCGTGCCCTCTGGTCGCCCAAGCCGGACTTTGCCACCTCCGCTGCTGCCTGGCTGACCGCCGGAGCCGCCCACCACACTGTGCTTTCCACCGCTGTCGGCATGGACGTCTTCGAGGACTTCGCCGAGATCGCCCAAACCGAGCTGTTGACCATTGACGATGGCACCACCATCAGGGGCTTCAAGAAGGAACTCGCCTGGAACGCCGCCTACTACAAGCTGGCCGGCGGTCTGTGACAGGGGACGAATACGGGCTCCGGCACGGGGAGTACACCGCCGTCGTCGCCGCCCGCGGTGCCGCGGTGCGGACGCTGCAGTTCCGCGGGCGGGACCTGATCGTCCCGTTTCCGGCAGGCGGGCCCAACCCGGACTTCCGCGGCGTCATCGTGGCACCCTGGCCGAACCGGATTCCCGACGGGACGTACACCTTTGGCGGTGCGGACTACGAGCTCCCGGTCAACGAACCCGACCGGCAATGCGCCCTGCACGGCTTCACCCCGGAGCTGGAGTGGAGGCTGGAGTCCCGGACGGATTCCGCCGTGGAGCTCTCCTGCACCATCGGGCCGACGCCGGGCTACCCCTTCGCGTTGTCGATCACCGCCAGCTACCGGCTGGCCAGCGGGGGCCTGCACACTGCCGTCACGGCAGCCAATGTGGGGCAGCGGTCCGCGCCCTACGGGGTCTGTCCCCGCCCGTATCTGCTGGCCGGGCCGGCGCCGCTGGACCAATGGAGCCTGGAGGTGCCGGCGCGGACGTTCCTTGAGGTCACGCCGGACCGGCTGCTGCCGGTCGCCACCCGGTCCGTTGAAGGACACGGATATGACTTCCGCGCGGCCCGCGTCATCGGTTCTACCAAGATCGACCATGCCTTCACCGACATGGTGTTCGACGGCGACGGGCAGGCGCACGTCGTGGTCCGGGACCCGGGCGGGACCGGCGTCGGCATGGCCTGGGACCGCAGCTGCGCCTGGCTGCAGCTCTACACCGGGGATGCGGAACCGCCGCTGCCCGGCCGGCTCGGACTCGCCGTGGAACCCATGACGTGTCCGCCGGATGCCTTCAACACCGGCACGGACCTCGTGCGGCTCGAACCCGGAGACTCGCACCGCGTGGCCTGGCGCATCTTCGCCGCGTGAGGGTCCGGCGGCGGTAAGAAGGAGGCTGGCACCGAATGTGCGTTGACTCACATGTTTCAAGAAGCTATCTTTGACCATATTGTTAGCGATAACAATCAGCCGCAGATCCCTTGACGGCTGAATCCCCGTTCCATTCAGACCTCCGCAATCCTCCCGCTGTTACCGCCCCGCAGGGGCACGATGACGTGCAGGACTGCGATCAGGAGCAACTTCGCGGACTTTGGGTCCGCGGAAGGAGAAAAATTGTGAAGATCAGGAAACTCCTGGGCGCCGTCGCGGTTGTCCTCGCTGTGACCGTAGGGGCCACAGGCTGCGGCAGCCGGCCCGGCACGGCCGCCCCGGCCGCCAGCGCCGACGCCGCCGGTTCCCTCGTCGGGATCTCGATGCCGACGCAGACCTCGGAGCGGTGGATCGCCGACGGCAAGAACGTCTCGGAATCCTTGACGAAGCTCGGCTACAAAGCCGACCTGCAGTACGCCAATGATGACATCCCCACCCAGGTGTCCCAGATCGAGAACATGCTCACCAAGGGTGCCAAAGCCCTCATCGTCGCAGCCATCGACGGCACCACGCTGACCGATGTCCTCGCCAAGGCGAAGGAACAGAACGTCAAGGTCATCGCGTACGACCGGCTCATCAACGGCACGCCGAACGTCGACTTCTACACCACCTTCGACAACTACACGGTGGGCGTCCAGCAGGCCACTTCGTTGCTGACCGGCCTGGGGCTTGTTGACGCCAGCGGCAAGAAGGTCGAAGGCAAGGGCCCGTTCAATGTGGAGCTCTTCGCCGGCAGCCCGGATGACAACAACGCCAACTTCTTCTGGACCGGCGCCATGGACACCCTCAAGCCGTACCTGGACGCCGGAACCCTGAAGGTGCCCAGCGGCCAGACCAAGTTTGAGCAGGCTGCCATCCTGCGCTGGCAGGCCCCCGTGGCCCAGAAGCGCATGGAGGACATCCTCACGGCCGCCTACAGTTCCGGCACCAAGCTCAATGGCGTCCTCTCCCCGTATGACGGCCTCTCCATCGGCATCATCTCGGCCCTGACGAGCACCGGCGGCTACGCCAAGGGAAGCCTGCCGATCGTCACCGGCCAGGACGCCGAAAAGGGTTCGGTGAAGTCCATCACCGCCGGCGAACAGTACTCCACGATCTTCAAGGACACCCGCCAGCTGGGAGCCCAGGCTGTGAAGATGGTCGACGGCCTCCTGAAGGGTCAGGAACCCGAGGTCAACGACACGAAGACCTACAACAACAAGGTCAAGGTCGTCCCTGCGTACCTGCTCAAGTCCGTCATCATCACGAATGAGAACTACAAGAGGGAACTCATCGACTCCGGTTACTACACGGCGGCCGACGTCAAGTAGCCACGTCGAAGGGTGGCGCGCCGCCGTCGAGTCCGGGCCGCCACCCTTTCCCGTAGACCCCTGCAGCCGCAGGACGTCTCAGGTACTACCAGTCAGTGAGAATTGGCGATGAACACACCCATTCTTCAAATGCGAGGAATCACCAAGACCTTCCCGGGCGTGAAGGCCCTCCAGGACGTCACCCTGCAGGTGAACCGCGGCGAAGTCCACGCCATCTGCGGTGAAAACGGCGCAGGGAAATCCACCCTGATGAAGGTCCTGTCCGGCGTCTACCCGCACAGCTCCTTCGACGGCGACATCCTCTTCGAAAACGAACCCTGCAACTTCTCCAGCATCAGCGACAGCGAGAAGCGCGGAATCGTGATCATCCACCAGGAGCTGGCACTGAGCCCTTACCTGTCCATCGCCGAGAACATCTACCTCGGCAATGAACAGGCCAACCGCGGCTGGGTGAACTGGCGCAAGACCAACCTGGAGGCCGCGAAACTCCTGGCCCGGGTGGGCCTGAGCGAAAACCCGGTCACCCCCGTCCAGCACATCAGCGTGGGCAAGCAGCAGCTCGTGGAAATCGCCAAGGCACTCTCGAAGGAGGTCAAGCTCCTTATCCTCGATGAACCGACGGCGGCCCTCAACGACGAGGACTCGAGCCACCTGCTGGACTTGATCCTGCACCTCAAGGGCCAGGGTGTCACCAGCATCATCATCAGCCACAAGCTCAACGAAATCCGCAAGGTTGCGGACGCCGTCACCATCATCCGCGACGGCAAGACGATCGAGACCCTCCGCCTGGGCGACGGCGAGATCACCCAGGAACGCATTATCCGCGGAATGGTGGGCCGGGACCTGGAAAGCCTGTATCCGGACCGGGAACCACGGATTGGCGAGGAAGTCCTGCGGATCGAGGACTGGTCCGTCCGGCACCCGCAGGACTACAGCCGGGTGGTGGTCAACAACGCCAGCCTCAACGTCCGCAAGGGGGAAGTGGTGGGGCTGGCCGGACTGATGGGTGCCGGCAGGACGGAGCTGGCCATGAGCGTCTTTGGACGGAGCTACGGCACCGCCACCTCGGGGAAGGTGTTCAAACACGGCACGGAAATCAACACTTCCACCGTCTCCGACGCCATCAAGCACGGCATCGCCTACGCCACTGAGGACCGCAAGCTCTACGGTTTGAACCTCATCGAGGACATCAAGCGGAACGTATCCATGGCGGCGCTGCGCAAGCTGGTCAAGGGCGGCTGGGTGGACAAGAACCAGGAAACCGTGGTGGCCAACGACTACCGGAAGAGCATGAATATCAAGGCCCCCTCGGTTGCCGCCGTCACGGGCAAGTTGTCCGGCGGCAACCAGCAGAAAGTGGTGCTGAGCAAGTGGATGTACTCCGATCCGGACGTGCTGATCCTCGACGAACCCACCCGCGGCATCGACGTCGGAGCGAAGTTTGAGATCTACACGATCATCGCGAAGCTGGCCGCGGAAGGAAAGGCGGTCCTTGTGATCTCCTCCGAACTTCCCGAACTGCTGGGCATCTGCGACAGGATCTACACCCTCTCTGCCGGGCACATCACCGGCGAGGTCCCGATCGCCGAAGCATCACAGGAAACCCTCATGCACTACATGACCAAAGAGAAGGAATAGCGAACATGTCCGCCCTCCGAGAATCCCTGGGCTTCCTGACAAGCCGCCTCCGCCAGGTTGGCATCTTTGTCGCCCTGATCCTGATCGTCCTGCTGTTCCAGATCCTGACGGACGGGATCCTGCTGGAGCCACAGAACGTCACCAACCTGGTGGTCCAGAACAGCTATATCCTGATCCTGGCCATCGGCATGGTGATGGTGATCATCGCCGGCCACATCGACCTGTCCGTCGGTTCGGTCGCCGGCTTCATCGGTGCCTGTGCCGGTGTCATGATCGTGCACTGGGGCTGGGAGTGGTGGCTTGCTATTCCGGCCTGCCTGCTGATCGGCGCGCTGGTGGGTGCCTGGCAGGGCTACTGGATCGCGTACGTCGGCATTCCCGCCTTCATCGTCACCCTCGCCGGGATGCTGATTTTCCGCGGCCTGACACTGATCGTTCTCAAAAACCAGCAGATCACGCCGTTCCCCGGCGAACTGCGGGCGCTGGGCGGCGGCTTCCTGCCGGACATTTCCGGCGGCACGTCGGTGCTGGAGTGGCTGACGGTCATCCTTGGCGTCGGCGCCACCCTGGCGCTGGTGATCCAGGCGGTCAAGGAACGCCGGATCCGCAAGAAGTTCGAACTCGAGAACGAGCCGATGGCCTGGTTCGCCACTAAGACCGCGTTCATTGCCCTGCTCATGCTGACCATCACCTTCCTGCTCGCCAGCTACCGGGGAACCCCAATCGTCCTGATCGTGCTGGCGGTCCTGGTGATCGTCTACACGGCCCTGATGAACAACAGCGTCTTCGGCCGGCACACCTACGCACTCGGCGGCAACCTGCACGCGGCTGAGCTGTCCGGCATCAAAACCAAGGTCGTCACCTTCCGGCTGTTCGTGAACATGGGCGTCCTTGCCGCACTGGCCGGCCTCGTGTTCACGGCCCGGCTCAACTCCGCCCAGCCGGCCGGCGGCACGGGCTTCGAACTGGACGCCATCGCGGCGGCGTTCATCGGCGGCGCCGCAGTCACAGGCGGCATCGGAACCGTGGCAGGGGCCATGATCGGCGGTCTCATCATGGGTGTCCTCAACAACGGCATGTCGATCCTGGGCCTCGGCACCGACTACCAGCAGCTCATCAAGGGCCTGGTACTGCTCCTCGCCGTCGGCTTCGACATCTTCAACAAGAACCGCAGCGGCAAGGGCGGTGGGATCTCGATCATCGAGCGTCTCAAACTGAAAACCCCGCCAGCGGCTGATGTCGACGCCGGGAAGCCGGCGGCAGAGCATCCGGTCCCGGTAGCGGCCGGAAAGTAGCACGGGATACTTCAAACTGCTGCGACCGGGGCCGGCCTCCAAGAGGCCGGCCCCGGTCGGACGTTTATTGCGGGTCTTTGCTGTGCGGCTACCGGGCAGCCGATGGCGCCGTCTGGTCCCCGGCGGCGGCCGGCTCGCCGGCGATGATGGCGTCCACTTCAGCCTTTTCCTTGGCGCCCCAGGTTTCGCGGGTGTTCAGCCGGCGTGGTCGTTGCCGAGTGCGATTTTCATGGGTCTCCTTCGTGTGGGACTTAGTGCGGGACGTTCAGGCCGGGTGTTGCGGGGTTTGGCGGCTATGCCGGTACTTCATCGCGCCATGGAATCGATTCCATAGCGCCGGGGCGCGTCACGGCGACAGCGGAGGCATGGGTGGCGTGGAGCATTGCCGCAGGCATCTCGCGGTCGCTGCCGGCGAGGGATGCGGCGAGGTAGCCCACGAACGTGTCGCCGGCTCCGGTGGTGTCCCTGGCATCCACTTTCGTTGCCGGCACGTGCACGGGACTGCCGTCGACGACGGTGAAGGATCCTTCCGCGCCGGCGGTGCACACGATGGCGGGCCCCAGGACGGGCGGGAGCGACGTGACCAGGTCCCGGTGGTTTCCTTGGATTCCGGCCAGGCCGGTGAGGCCCGCGAGAACCTGGATTTCCTGTTCGTTCACCACCAGGAGGTCGACGTCGTCGAGCAGCGCCTCGATCTGGCGGGGGGCCGGCGCGGCGTTGAGGATGACGAATGCCCCGCGATTCTTCGCGGTCCGCGCGGCCTGCCGGACCAGCGCCGTCGGGATTTCCAGCTGCAGGACCAGGACGTCGCCGGGCTGGACGCCGGCGAGTCCCGCTTCGACGTCGGCGGCGGTAAGCCCGGCGTTCGCGCCCGGACTCACGATGATCTGGTTTTCGCCCTGGTCATCGACCGCAATGACCGCCGTTCCGGTGGCGGCGGTGCCGCTGACCCGAACGTGGCCGGCATCGATGCCGGCGTCGGCGAGGACCTCAAGAATCCGCCGGCCACCGGCGTCGTCGCCGACGGCGCCGGTGAACTTCACTGCGGCGCCGGCCCGGGCGGCCGCGACGGCCTGGTTGCCGCCCTTGCCCCCGGGGCTGTACGTGGCGTCCGAGCCCCGGACGGTTTCGCCCGCCCGGGGCAGGGCGCTGACGCGGATGTTCTGGTCGATATTGAGGCTTCCGACCACAAAAACCGTGCTCATTGGACCTGCTCCTTCGGTGGTGCGGGACGGTGCCCGAAGCCGCAGTACATAGGGGCGGAATTGAGGGGCGCTGCCGTCATGATGACGTTGGTCCCGGTGGAACGGAGCGCGCGCGCCTGGGCATTGGGGTGGAAGTCCAGCTCTGTGACGGCGGCGGCCACCCTCTGGCGGGACTCGGCGGAGGTTGCCGGGTTTCCGGAGAGCACCCTGGACGCCGTGGCGGGGGAGACACCGGCCAGTGCCGCCACGTCCTTGATGGTGATGGATGGTCCCGTCACTGCTGCCGCCTCCCG
This sequence comes from Arthrobacter sp. 01L42, assembly GCF_056400005.1. Taxonomy (NCBI): domain Bacteria; kingdom Bacillati; phylum Actinomycetota; class Actinomycetes; order Micrococcales; family Micrococcaceae; genus Arthrobacter; species Arthrobacter sp. 01L42. The sequence continues at coordinate 32,531 of NZ_JBFTSL010000032.1, forward strand.
CGCTCAAAACGAATCATGGAATCGATTCCATGGAATCGTTCACTCGCCGTGGACGGCGGCCTGGCGCTCCTCGGACCGGTTCAAATAGGCCAGCAGCAGTGCGCCGGCGCGGTCCAGGTCTCCGGCTTCCAGGGCGGTGCAGATTTCCTCGTTGTCCCGCAGGTAGCCCCGGTAGAAGTGCGCGTCCACGGTGGCCTTGTGGAAGAACAGCCGCATCTCGGCCAGCACCTGGGACATGATCGTGTCCAGCCGCCGGCTGCCCGCCAGGGCCACGATCGCGCCATGGAAATGCTGGTTGGCGCTGCCCAGGCCCTCCTCGTCATTGGCGGCGGCGGCGGCTTTGCCCTCTTCAACGGCAGCGCGGACCACGGCCACGCGCTCCGGGCTCCCGCCGCCGCGGATCGCACTGACTTCAATGGCGCGGCGCACGGTGTAGACGTCGTGGATGTCTCCGGCCTCGAGTCTGGCCACGAAGACGCCGCGGTTGGGGTGCCGGACCACCAGGCGCTCGGCCGCCAGTTCGGCAAAGGCCTCGCGGACCGTGTTGCGGGAGACGCCCAGGTCTTCGGCGATGGTCGACTCCGTGAGCCGGGCTCCCGGCAGGAGCAGGCCCTCCGCCAGTTGCAGGCGCAGCTCGGCCGCCACCCGGTCCGCCACGGACGGGACGGCCACGCGCAGCCGCGCCGCAGCTGCGCCAAGGGCGGAGCCGGCAGCTGCATCGGGAGTGGTCATAGTGCCGAATCTACACGATTGTCCCAATGTTGAATCGTCGGATTGTTGAACAATCCGAGAAATTGATGCATCCTAGTAGGGGGCTATCATGAGACGAGGATCACAAATGGCAACCATTGACTTGAACAGCGACGTTGGCGAGTCCTTCGGCCGCTGGACCCTAGGCGACGACTCGGCGATGTTCCGCTCGGTCTCCAGCGCCAACGTGGCGTGCGGATTCCATGCGGGCGACCCCAGCGTCATCCGCCGGACCTGCCGCGAGGCGGTTGCCGCCGGCGTCGTGATCGGCGCCCACGTCGGCTACCGCGATCTCGCCGGCTTCGGCCGCCGCTTCCTGGACATCGACCCGATCGAACTGGCCGACGACGTCGTCTACCAGATCGGTGCGCTGCAGGCGCTGGCTGCCGTCGAGGGCGGCACGGTCAAGTACGTCAAGCCGCACGGCGGCCTCTACAACGCGATCGTCTCGCACACCGGCCAGGCGAAGGCCGTCGTCGACGCCGTGAAATCCGTTGACCCGAACCTGCCCATCCTGGGCCTGCCGGGCTCGGAAGTGCTGCGCCTGGCCGAGGCCGCCGGCCTCCGCGCGGTGACCGAAGCCTTCGCGGACCGGGCCTACAACCCGGACGGCACCCTCGTGTCCCGTACGCTTCCCGGAGCCGTGCTGGAGGACCCCGCTCTCGTCACTGAGCATGTCCTCCGGATGGCCACCGATTCCGCCATCCGCACCATCGACGGCTCCATCCTGAAAATCCGCGCCGAAAGCATCTGCGTGCACGGTGACTCCCCGGGGGCCGTCGCCATGGCCGCTGCCGTCCGCGAAGCGCTCAACGCCGCGGACATCACCACCGCCGCCTTCGTCTAGGCCGCAGCTTCACGCTTCACACCCCGGTTCTGCCGGGACCACCCGCACCTAAACCCAAGCAACAGGCAGCACCCCGCACACCTGGAGGAAAACCATGACTGCAGCACCGCATAAGGCCACCCCGGCCGCCGGCAAGAGGAGGATCCCGCCTGGTGCCCTTAAGGCCTATGTCGCGAGCCTCACCGGCACTTCGCTGGAGTACTACGACTTCGCGATCTACTCCGTGGCCTCGGCCCTCGTGTTCCCCAAGGTCTTCTTCCCGGGTAACGACGAATACGTCGGGCTGCTGCTGTCCTTCTCGACCTTTGCGGTGGGCTACCTCGCCCGTCCCATCGGCGGCGTGATCTTCGGCCGGCTCGGTGACAAGATCGGCCGCAAGCAGGTCCTCGTGACCACCCTGCTGCTGATCGGCATCGCTACGGTGGTGATCGGCGCGCTCCCGGGCTACGCCACCATCGGTATAGCCGCACCCATCATCCTCGTGTTGCTGCGCCTGGCGCAGGGCATCGGCGTCGGCGGCGAGTGGGGCGGGGCCGTGCTGCTCTCAAGCGAATTCGGCGACGCGAAGCGGCGCGGCTTCTGGTCTTCCGCCGCGCAGATTGGCCCGCCCGCCGGCAACCTGATGGCCAACGGCGTTCTGGCCGTGCTCGCCGCGACGCTCAGCAACGAAGAGTTCCTCTCCTGGGGCTGGCGCGTGGCCTTCCTCGCCTCGGCGGTGTTGGTGGGCTTCGGCCTGCTGATCCGGCTGAAGCTCGAGGAAACTCCCGTCTTCAAGGCCATCCAGGCCCACGGCGAACAGCCCAAGGCCCCCATCAAGGAGGTCTTCACCAGGGAGCCGCGCGCCCTCGTCTCGGCCGCCCTGTCCCGCATCAGCCCGGACGTGCTGTACTCCCTGCTCACCGTCTTTATGGCCGTGTACGCCACCAAGGAACTGGGCATGAGCACCAGCAACGTACTGACCGCCATCCTGATCGGCTCAGCCTTCCAACTGTTCCTGATCCCGGCGGCGGGCGCCCTCACGGACCGCGTCAACCGCCGACTCGTATACGGCATCGCCGCCGTCGGAACCGCCGTCTACATTCCGCTGTTCTTCCTCATGATTCAGGACAAGTCGGTCCTCACGCTGACCATCGGAATCGTGATCGGGCTGGCCTTCCACGCCTTCATGTATGGCCCGCAGGCGGCTTACATCACCGAACAGTTCCCGGCGCGGCTGCGCTACGCCGGCAGTTCGCTGGCTTACACCCTGGCCGGCGTGGTCGGCGGCGCCATCGCACCGCTGGTCTTCACTGCCCTCTTCGCTGTCAGCGGCAACTGGTTCCTGATCGCCGGCTACCTCGCGGTCGCCTCCATCGTGACCGTGATCGGGCTGGCCATCGGGCGCAACCCGCATACCGACGAGGAGGAGCGGCTCCTGCAGGAAGCCCGCGCCTGAGCGGCGCGGATCTTCTTCGGCGGATCCTGTCCGCCGGCATGATTTCACCGGCACAATGATTGAGGCAACCCGTGATTGAGACAGCAGGGGAACCCCTGAAGGTACAAGCCGCCGCAGCAGGCGAAACCGCAGTTCACAAGGTCCGTTCCGTGCGGGCCGTGGGGACGCGCGCGGTCCTCGCTGAGCTCTCCGGCACGCAGGACGTGCTCGCCCTGCAGGCACTGCTCCTCGAGAAACCGCTGCCGGGCCAGCAGGACATCCTGGCCGCGGCCGAGACCGTCCTGGTCAAGGCCGAATCCCCGGCCTCGGCCCGGCGCATCGCGGCCCGCCTGATGCAGCTCGACCTCACCGCACCCGTGCAACGCGACGGCGAGCTGGTGGTCATTGACACCGTGTACGACGGCGAGGACCTCGCCGAAGTCGGACGGCTCACCGGCCTGGGAACCGACGGCGTGATCGCCGCCCACTCCGGGCAGGTCTGGACCGTGGCCTTCGCCGGCTTCGCCCCCGGATTCGGATACATGATCGGGGAGAACCAGCAGCTGGAAGTGCCGCGCCGCAGCTCGCCCCGCACCGCAGTTCCCGCGGGCTCCGTGGCGCTGGCCGGCAACTACTCGGCCGTGTACCCGCGCCGTTCCCCGGGCGGCTGGCAGCTGATCGGGCGCACCAACGCCAAGATGTGGGACCTGGACCGGGAGCCGCCCGCCCTGGCCGCCCCCGGCCACCGGGTGCAGTTCCGTCCGGTCCGGGATGCACTCGCCCTCGCGGCCGAGCCAGCCACCGAGCCAGCTGTCGAGCCGGCCGCGGCGCCTGCGGCCGAGGGCACCGCGCCGGAACCGGTTGCCGGGCAGGACGTCACGGCCGGGATCCGGATCGTTTCACCGGGCCTTCAGAGCCTGATCCAGGACCTCGGCCGGGACGGCCACTCCGGCCTGGGCGTCTCCGCCGCCGGCGCGCTGGACCGGGCCTCACTGCGCCGGGCCAACCGCCTCGTCGGCAACGCCCCCGGCGCAGCCGGCATCGAGACCGTCGCGGGCGGACTCAAGGTCCAGGCCATGGGGGACCAGGTCCTCGCCGTCGCCGGGGCGCCGGCGGAACTGAGCATCGCGTCCGCACCGGACGACGCCGGCGATACGTGGCAGCGCACCGTGCCGGTGGCCACTCCCTTCGCGCTGCTCGACGGCGAAACGCTCAGCATCGGTGCGCCGCACAGCGGCTTCCGCAGCTACCTCGCGGTCCGCGGCGGGGTGGATGCCGCCCCGGTACTGGGCAGCCGCTCCACGGACACCATGTCCGGGATCGGTCCTGCGCCCCTGGCCGCCGGGCAGCAACTGGGCGCCGGCGGAGAAGCCGAGACCGGCGTCGTCGGAAATCCCGAACTGCAGCCGGACTACCCGGGCACCGGGGTGACCGTCCTCGACGTCGTCCCCGGCCCCCGCGCCGACTGGTTCGATCAGGCGGCACTGGATTCCTTCACCGCCCAGGACTGGGCCGTGCTGCCGCAGTCCAACCGCGTCGGCATGCGGCTGGACGGTACGCCGCTGCAGCGCAGCCGCCAGGGCGAACTGCCCAGCGAAGGCACCGTCGCCGGCGCCCTGCAGGTCCCGCCGGAGGGCCTGCCCGTGCTCTTCCTGGCCGACCATCCGATCACCGGCGGCTACCCGGTGATCGCAGTGGTGGTCGACTCCCAGCTGGACCTCGCCGCCCAGGTCCCGATCGGCGGCAGGATCCGCTTCCGCTGGGCCGAATCCGCCACCATCGAACACCCCACCGAATCCGCCACCACCACAGAAGAAGCGAGTAACTGATGCGCAAGGTCCTGATCGCCAACCGTGGAGAAATCGCGGTCCGCATAGCCCGGGCCTGCGACGACGCGCAGCTGGCGTCCGTCGCTGTCTACGCCGACATCGACGCCGACGCCCTGCACGTCTCGGCCGCGGATGAGGCCTTCAGCCTGGACGGCAACTCGCCCGCGGACACGTACCTGAACATCCCCAAGCTCCTCGCCGTGGCGGCCCAGTCCGGTGCGGACGCCGTCCACCCCGGCTACGGCTTCCTCTCCGAGAACGCCGACTTTGCCCAGGCCGTCCTCGACGCCGGGCTGACCTGGATCGGTCCGACGCCGGACGCGATCCGGCTGCTCGGCAACAAGATCACGGCCCGCGACGCGGCCGTCCGGGCCGGCGCACCCCTGGTGGCCGGCAGCGACGGTCCCGTCGACACGGCGGCCGAGGCCCGCGCCTTCGCCGAAGAGCATGGCCTGCCGATCGCCATCAAGGCCGCCTTCGGCGGCGGTGGCCGCGGCATGAAGGTGGTCCGGGTCATCGACGAGGTCGAGGAAGCCTTCGACTCCGCCGTCCGGGAAGCCGTTGCCGCCTTCGGGCGGGGCGAGTGCTTCGTGGAGCGCTACCTGGACCGTCCGCGCCACGTCGAGGCGCAGGTCCTGGCGGACGCGCACGGCAACGTCGTGGTCGTCGGAACCCGCGACTGCTCCCTGCAGCGCCGGCACCAGAAGCTCCTCGAAGAGGCCCCCGCGCCGTTCCTGACCGACGAGCAGACCACGCTGATCTACGACGCCGCCAAGGCCGTCTGCCGGGAAGCGGGCTACTCCGGCGCCGGCACGGTGGAGTTCCTCGTCGCGGCGGACGGCACCGTGGCCTTCCTGGAGGTCAACACCCGGCTCCAGGTGGAGCACCCCATCACCGAGGAAACCACGGGGATCGACCTCGTCCAGGAACAGTTCAGGATCGCCGCGGGCGAGCCGCTGCGCCTGGCCGAAGACCCGGCACCGCGCGGACACGCCTTCGAATTCCGGCTTAACGCAGAGGACGTGGGCCGCGGCTTCCTGCCCTCGCCCGGCACCATCGGCGAATTCGCCGGTCCCACCGGCCCGGGCATCCGCCTCGACACCGGCGTCCGCTCCGGGTCCTTCGTCGCGCCGCAGTTCGATTCCCTGCTCGCGAAGCTGATCGTCACCGGCGCGGACCGCCAGCGGGCCCTGCGCCGTGCCCGCCGGGCCCTCGCCGAAATGCGGATCACCGGGGTCGCCACCGTGCTGCCCTTCCACCGGGCCGTGCTGGAATCCCCGGACTTCACCTCCGAGGACGGCCTCGGCATCCACACCCGATGGATCGAAACCGACTTCGCGGACAGCATCCCTGCCGATCCGGACTACAGCACCACCGCGCCCGACGGCGAACGCCGCACCATCACTGTCGACGTGGACGGCAGGCGCCTCGCCGTCGGCCTTCCGGCCGATCTGCTGGACGCCTGGGCCCGCTCGGGCAGCTCCGCGCCCGCCGGGGTGTCGGTAGCGTCCGACGGCGGTGCCGCCGCCGCTGGCGACCCTGGGGAGCTGCGCGCGGACATGGCAGGGACAGTCGTGAAATGGCTCGTCGAGCCGGGAGCCGAAGTCTCGGCCGGGGACCCGGTGGTGGTCCTTGAGGCCATGAAGATGGAAACCCAGGTCTCCGCGCACCGGGACGGCACCGTCACCGACGTCCGCACCAAAGCGGGCGGGGTTGTCACGGCCGGCGCGGTGCTCGCGCTGATCGGGTAGCCGCCTCGGGAGGAATGCCGCCGACGACACCAGGCACGTCGCCGGCGCGCTGATCGTCCCGCGGACCGGTCGACGCCGAAGTGGCGGCGGCCGGGCAGGGGAGTAGACCTTGACGGGGCGCGCTTATGTGGTAGCTTCGCCAGAAGTATCCGAGGTCTGCTGTCCCGGGGCCATGTTTTGGGGGAATCATGGCTACTTTGAGTGCGCAATTTCGGCGGCGGACCGCTTGTCTGGCTGCCGCGTTGGGTGTCTTGCTTGCAGCATCAGTGGTGGCCGCGCCAGCGGCGAAGGCAAACGACGTGCTGACGTCCCCTGTCGCGGTGGCCGAGACGTACGCGAAGCCGACCGTGCCGGGTGCTACGGTCCCGGTCACGCCCTTCCGGGCACTGGACACGCGGACTTCTGTTGCAGTGCGCCCGGACGGGACCGTGTCCTTCCAGGCCGGCGGGGCCCACGGGATTCCGGCGAAGGTTTCCGCCGTGACCTTCAACCTCACCGTCACCGAGCCACGGTTGATCGGGTTTATCACCGCCTACGCCTCCGGGACACAGCGGCCCGGTTCGTCCAACGTGAACT
>NZ_JBFTSL010000033.1:0-35896 GCF_056400005.1 Arthrobacter sp. 01L42
TACCTGGGAAACGGATTCGGCACCGTCTACGATCTGAGCACCATCGCCATCCTGTGGTTCGCCGGCGCCTCCGCCATGGCCGGGCTGCTGAACCTCGTGCCGCGCTACCTGCCCCGGTACGGCATGGCCCCCGGGTGGGCAAGGGCCGTGCGCCCGCTGGTCCTGGTGTTCACCCTGGTGGGGTTCCTGATCACCTGGCTGTTCGACGCCGACGTCGACGCCCAGGGCGGCGCTTACGCCACAGGCGTCCTGGTCCTGATGACCTCCGCCGCGGTGGCGGTGGCACTGTCCGCCCGGCGCGGGAAACAGCGCAAACGCACTATCGGGTTTGGCGTCATCGCCGTCGTGTTCATCTACACCACGGTGGCCAACATCATCGAACGGCCCGAAGGCATCCGGATCGCCGCGTTCTTCATCGGGGGCATCATTGTGATCTCCCTGCTTTCCCGCATCCGGCGCTCCTTCGAACTCCACGCGACCCATGTCCACATGGACCGGAAGGCATTGGAGTTCATGTCCGCCAACCTGGAAGGTCCGATCGCCATCATCGCCCACGAGCCGTTGCGGCTGAGCCCTGAAGCGTACCTGGACAAGCTCACGTCCGCGATCGAGGTCAGCCACCTCCCCGTGGACTACCAGGCGCTGTTCCTCGAAGTCGTCGTGGACGACTCCTCGGACTTCGAGACCGCGCTCGAGGTCAACGGGGTCACCCGGCACGGTTACCAGATCCTGGAGGTCCACGGGCCAGTTGTGCCGAACACGATCGCTTCCGTACTGCTGCACATCCGCGACGTCACCGGGCTGATGCCGCACATCTACTTCCGCTGGACCGAAGGCAACCCGGTCACCAACCTGCTGCGCTTCCTGGCCTTCGGCGAAGGTGAAATCGCCCCGGTCACGCGCGAAGTGCTCCGCGAAGCCGAACCGGACGTCACCAAACGGCCCTGGGTCCACGTCGGCTAATGGCCGCGGGACGGCGCGCTTTCCGCGCCCGTTAAGACTGCGTCAAGATCGGCCGTCCGGGCGTTAAGAAACCATCAGGAACCGGTTATTTCGCTCTTGGCAGGGATTGACTTTCAGTAGCCCCGCAAACGGGGCGCGGATGAAAGGAACCTGCAATGGCCGACCTGGCTGTTATCGGAATCCTCATGGTGTCCATGGGGTTCGTCATGTGGATCGGCCACGTCCTGGCCGGAATGGTCGGCAGTGCCGATGACCGGCCGGAGAGCGGCAAGTGAGCGCCGACGCGATCATGTGGCTCGTTCTGTTGCTGGCCGGGTTGTGCCTCTTCGGCTACCTGCTGGCCGTCCTGATCCACCCGGAAAAGTGGTGAGCGGATCATGACGTTCAACGCTGCATCCTTTGCTGCCCAGGTGGCGGCCCTCCTCATCGTTCTGGCGGCCGTGCACAAGCCCCTGGGCATCTACCTGGCCCGGGTTTTCGAGGGCAAAACGTCATCCCGGCCCGAGCGCCTCTTCTACCGGCTGGCCGGGGTCGACGCCGACACCGAGCAGACTTGGTCCGTCTACCTGCGCAGCGTCCTGGCGTTCTCGGCCGTGTCCATTCTGGCCGTGTTCGGCCTCCAGCGGCTGCAGGGCGTCCTGCCGGGCAGCGGATCCCTGCCCGGCGTGGATCCTTGGGTGGCCATGAACACGGCCATTTCGTTCGTGACCAACACGAACTGGCAGACCTATGTACCGGAGACCACGGTAGGCATCTTTGTGCAGATGGCCCTGCTTGCGGTGCAGAACTTCCTTTCTGCCGCCGTCGGGATCGTCGTCGTTATCGCCCTGATCCGAGGCATCGCCCGGACCCGCACCGACCGGCTGGGCAACTTCTGGGTGGACCTGGCCCGGACCTCGTTCCGGGTCCTGTTGCCGATCGCGTTCGTCGCGGCTGTGGTGATGGTCCTCGGCGGTGTGGTGCAGAACTTCTGGCCTACGGACGTCGTCAACCAGGCGTCCGGGGTCAGCCAGACCATTCCCGGCGGTCCCGTCGCCTCCCAGGAAGCCATCAAGATCCTGGGAACCAACGGCGGCGGCTACTTCAATGCCAACTCGGCCCACCCGTTCGAAAACCCCAACGCCTTCATCAGTCTTTTTGAGGTGTTCCTGATCCTGCTCATCCCCTCGGCGTTGCCTTACGCCTACGGCCGGATGGTGGGCGACCAGAAGCAGGGCTATACGGTGGTCGCCGTGATGGGCACCCTGTGGCTGGCTTCGATTTCGCTGATGGGTTGGGCCGTGGCTGCCGGGCAGGGAACGGCGACAGCGGCCGCCAGCGGATTGGGCGAGGGGTTTGAACAGCGCTTCGGCCCCGTGCCAAGCGCGATCTTCGCTACCTCCACCACTCTGACCTCCACCGGCGCCGTCAACGTCGCCCACGATTCGCTGCCGCCGCTGGCCGGCGGAATAGCCATGGTGAACATGATGCTCGGCGAGGTCGCTCCCGGCGGAACCGGTTCCGGGCTCTACGGCCTGCTGATCCTGTCGATCATTTCCGTCTTCATCGCAGGTCTCATGGTCGGGCGCACCCCGGAGTATTTGGGCAAGAAGATCGGCCCGACGGAAATGAAGCTCGCCGCCATGTACATCCTGGTCACCCCGACCCTGGTGCTGGCCCTGTCCGGAATCACCGTCCTGCTGCCGGACATCATGGCCAACGCGCCAGCAACCGGTCCCCACCAGTTCAGCGAAGTGCTCTACGCCTTCACGTCCGGGGCCAACAACAACGGCTCCGCGTTTGGTGGCATCACCACCTCCGGCCCCTTCATGTCGGTCATGATGGGCCTGGGCATGCTGCTGGGCCGGCTCCTCCCGATTGTCCTGGTGCTGGCCCTGGCCGGCTCCCTCGCCCGTCAGGGCAAGGTTCCCGCCTCCGCCGGCACCGTCCCCACCCACGGCCCACTGTTCGGCTCGCTGCTGCTCGGCGTGACAGTGATCATGACCGCCCTGAGCTACTTCCCGGCCCTTGCCCTCGGACCCCTCGCAGAAGGACTCCTCAAATGACCCGGTCTCACACGGCATTAGCCACGGACACCGACGCCCAGACCTACGCCGACGGCAACCCCCTCGGCACCCCCGGCGAACACAAGCACCACACCAAGGCCCCGGCAAAACTCACGTTCGCGTCCGTCCTCGCGGCCCTGCCGCTCGCGGTCCGCAAACTCTCCCCGCGGCAGATGATCCATTCCCCGGTCATGTTCACCGTGCTGGTGGGGGCTGGCCTGTGCACGGCGATCTCCCTGTACCGGCCGTCGGTGTTCGGCATCGCGGTCACAGCCTGGCTGTGGCTCACCGTCCTCTTTGGCACGCTGTCCGAATCCATCGCCGAGGGCCGGGGCAAAGCCCAGGCCGACAGCCTCCGCGCCAGCCGCAAAGGCGTCCAGGCCCGGCTCCGCCAGCCCAACGGCACCACCCGGGACGTGCCCGGCACGGAGCTGCGTCTCAATGATGTGGTGATCTGCGAGGCCGGGGACGTCATCCCCTCGGACGGCGAAATCATCGAAGGCCTGGCGAGCGTCGACGAATCGACCATCACCGGCGAATCAGCCCCGGTGATCCGCGAATCCGGCGGTGACCGGTCCTCCGTCACCGGCGGCACGAGGGTCCTCTCGGACCGGATTGTCATCCGCATCACGGCCGAGCCTGGACAGACGTTCATCGACCGGATGATCAAGCTGGTGGAGGGCGCCGTGCGGCAGAAGACTCCCAACGAAATCGCGCTGCACGTCCTGCTGGTGTCCCTGACCATCGTGTTCCTGGCCGTGACGATGTCTCTGGCACCGTTCGCCGCCCTGGCCGGCGCCACGCCGTCTCCGATCGTGCTTGTCGCCCTGCTGGTCTGCCTGATCCCCACCACCATCGGGGCCCTGGTCCCGGCGATCGGCATCGCCGGCATGGACCGCCTGGTCCAGCACAATGTGCTGGCGACCTCCGGCCGTGCCGTGGAGACCGCCGGGGACATCACCACACTGTTGTTGGACAAGACCGGAACCATTACCTACGGCAACCGCCGCGCCGTCAATTTCTTCCCCGCCAACCAAGTGGACAGGACCCAACTCATCGAGGCCGCACGGGTCTGCAGTCTGGCCGATGAAACCCCCGAGGGACGCTCTATCGTGGACCTCGCCGCGGACAAGGGCGTGACCGGGTCCGATCTGGCCACACTTGAACGCTCCTCCGGCAATTTTGCCGTGGTTCCCTTCAGCGCCAGCACCCGCATGAGCGGCCTGGACCTTGACGGCCGGCAGATCCGCAAAGGCGCGGCCTCCACGGTGGCGGCGTTCGTTGCCGACTTCGGCGGGCACACTCCGGCGGAGGTCGACCACCGGGTACAGGAAATCTCGGCCCAGGGCGGCACCCCCCTGCTGGTCGCCCAGGTGGACAAGGACGGCCGGGCGGACATCCTGGGAACCATCCACCTCGCCGACGTCGTCAAACCCGGCATGCACGCCCGCTTCGCCGAACTGCGGCAAATGGGCATCCGGACCGTCATGATCACCGGCGACAACCCCATCACCGCCAAGGCCATCGCCGCCGAAGCCGGCGTCGACGATTTCCTGGCCGAAGCAACCCCGGAGGACAAGCTCGCGGTCATCAAAAAGGAACAGGCCGCAGGCCGGCTCGTGGCCATGACCGGTGACGGCACCAACGACGCCCCGGCCCTGGCCGCGGCGGACGTCGGCGTCGCCATGAACTCCGGAACCCCGGCCGCGAAGGACGCCGCGAACATGGTCGACCTCGACTCCGACCCCACCAAACTCATCAACATCGTCGGCATCGGCAAGCAGCTGCTCATCACCCGCGGCGCCCTGACCACCTTCTCTGTCGCCAACGACGTCGCCAAGTACTTCGCGATCGTCCCGGCCCTCTTCACCGCAGCCTTCCCCGGGCTCGGACTGCTGAACATCATGGGCCTGTCCACCCCGGCCTCAGCCATCCTGTCCGCAGTGATCTTCAACGCCCTCATCATCATCGCCCTGGTGCCGCTGGCTCTGCGCGGGGTCAAATACCGTGCCGTCTCCGCCAACCAGGCGCTGGCGCGGAACCTGCTGATCTACGGGCTCGGCGGCCTGATCGCACCCTTCATCGGCATCAAAATCATCGACCTCATGATTTCCCTCATCCCCGGAATCGGCTAGGAACACCCCCATGAACGCACTCACCGGCTACCTCCGCCAGGCCGGCACCGCACTGCGGTTCCTGCTCTTTGCCACACTGGCCCTCGGCGTCGCCTACCCGCTGGCCGTTTTCGGCATCGCACAGCTCATCGCGCCATATCAGGCGAACGGCTCCATCATCAAGGACGCCGCCGGCGACCCGGCCGCGTCTGCCTTGATCGCCCAGTCATCCGCTAACGACGCCGGCGCTCAGGACCCGCGCTGGTTTCACCCCCGGCCCTCGGCCGTGAAGTGGGACCCGGCGTCGTCCTCGGCCACCAACTTCGGGCCCAACGATCCGAAACTGCTCGAGGCCGTCGCCGCGAACCGGGCCGCCGTCGCCGCCGCTGAAGGCGTGGATGCGGCAGCGGTGCCGGCCGACGCGGTGACGGCCAGCGGTTCCGGACTGGACCCGGACATTTCACCCGAGTACGCCAAACTGCAGCTTGCGCGGGTGGCAGCAGCGAACGGCCTCAGCACCGACGCCGTTGCCTCCCTGATGGAGCAGCACACCAGCAGTGGGTTAGTCGCGTTTCTCGGCCAGCCGTCGGTCAACGTGACTGCCCTCAACCTCGCCGTGGCGGCGGCCGCGCTGCCGTCGCAGCCGGCACAATCCAAGTGAGAGAATGACGGCATGGCACGTGGAACGCTGCGGATCTTCCTGGGCGCCGCGCCGGGTGTGGGCAAGACCTACGAGATGCTCGAGGAGGCCCACCGGCTCGGCAAGCGCGGCGAGGACGTCGTCGTCGCGTTCGCCATGGACCACGGCCGCAGCGAGACAGGGGCGCTGCTGGAGGGACTCGAAGTCATTCCACCCCGGAAGCTGCCCTACCGGGACACGGAGTTCGAGGAGATGGACCTCGACGCTGTCCTGGCCCGGGCGCCAGGGACCGCGATCGTGGACGAATACGCCCACTCCAACATCCCCGGCAGCCGCAATCCCAAGCGCTGGCAGGACGTCGATGCGCTTCTGGATGCCGGCATCAACGTGCTCTCCACCGTCAACGTCCAGCATCTGGCGTCCCTGGGCGACGTTGTCAGCGCCATCACCGATGTCCACCAGGCGGAGACGGTGCCGGACGCCGTCGTCCGGAAGGCGGACCAGATCCACCTCGTGGACATCTCCCCCGAGCTGCTCCGCCAGCGCCTGGGCGACGGCAAGATCTACGCTGCCGACAAGATCGACGCCGCCCTCTCGAACTATTTCCGCCTGGGCAACCTCACGGCATTGCGTGAACTGGCTTTGCTGTGGCTCGCCGACCGGGTGGACGAGGGCCTGGCCAAGTACCGGGCCGAACAGGGCATCGACGAAAGCTGGCCGGCCCGGGAACGCATCGTGGTCGGGCTGACCGGCAGCCCCGAAGGAGAAGTCCTGATCCGCCGCGGGGCCAGGATCCTCAACCGCGTCAGCGGTGGGGACCTGCTGGCGGTCCACGTCCGGTCCGCCGATGGCCTCGCCGAGGAGTCGCCCCAGGCGCTGGAAGCCCAGCGCCGCCTGATCCTGGACCTGGGCGGCAGCTACCACATCGTGACCGGCGAGGATCCGGCTGCCGCGCTCCTGGACTTCGCCCGCAGCGTCAACGCCACCCAGATCGTCGTCGGCATCTCGCGGCACAAAAAGCTCGCCGGCCTGGTCGGAAATCTGCTCGGCGGCGGGGTCGGCACCCGGGTGGTCCGCGATTCCGGCGACATCGACGTCCACATGGTCTCCCATCCGCTCGGCGGCCGGGGAACCCGCCCGCCACGGCAGCGGGACCTTGGCCGCATCCGGGTGGCCGCCGGGTTCGGTCTTGCTGTGCTGCTCCCGGTGGTCCTGCAACTCCTGCTGTCGCTCTTGAATCCGGAACAGAATGTGGCTGCGGCCATGCTGGTCCAGCTCACCGGCTCGGTGGCGGTGGCGTTGATCGGCGGGTTGTGGCCGGCCATCCTGGCCGCACTGTGGAGCAGCCTCCTGGTGAACTACTTTTCGACCCCGCCGCTGGGCAACCTCACCATCAGCGATCCCCAGAATTTCCTGGCGCTGCTGGTGTTTGTAGGCGTCTCGGCCGCCGTCGCCCTTGTGGTCGACCTATCGGCCCGCCGCTCCAAGGAGGCCGCGCGGGCCCGCGCCGAAGCCACGACGCTCGGTGACCTGACGCGCAGTGCCGCCGGCTCGGAGGACACGGTCCAGGCATTGCTGGAACAAGCCCTGAGCGTTTTCCAGGTCCGTGGTGCTGCTGTTTTCAGCCTGGGCTACGGCCTCGCGGACGGCGACAGCGGAGCCAGCCCGGACCGGCAGTGGCGTCTCCAGGCCGCCGTAGGTGAAATTCCTGCCCTGTCCGCTGACGGGACCGGAAGCGATGCCGCCGGCGACAACGTCGAAGAAATCGACGCCTCCACGCGCCTGGTGCTGTTCGGACGGATTCTGCCCGCAAGCGACCGGCGCCTTCTGGGGGCGTTCGGGGTTCATCTGGCAGCGCAGCTGGAACGACAGCAGCTGGTGGCGAGCCGGCGGGAGATGCTGCGCCTGGCCGAGAGCAACACGATGCGCACGTCCATCCTCCGGGCCGTTTCCCACGACCTGCGCACGCCCCTGGCCGGGATCAAGCTGGCTGTCGGCGGACTTCGGCACGACGACGTCCATTTCACCAAGGAAGAGGAGAAGGAGCTGCTGGCTACGATAGAGGAGTGTTCGGACAGGTTGGACGCGCTGGTCGGCAATCTGCTGGACATGTCCCGGATCACGTCGGATGCCGTCAATCCCCTGCTCAAACCCGTGCGCTGGTATGAGGTCATCCCGGGTTCCCTGAGCGCCGTCCCCGCGGGGAGGGTGCGGGTGGACCTGCCTCCAAACATGCCGGAGATTGAAGCCGACCCTGGAATGCTGGAGCGGGTGATTGCGAACATCGTCGAGAACGCCGTGAAATATGCCCCCGACTCGGACATCGTCCTGGTCGGGGCGGCCGGCGGGCTGAGCCCGGCGACTCTCGGGGGGCGTCCTGCCGGCGAGCTGCGGATCATCGATCACGGCCGGGGAATCCCTGCGGAGAGTGTCCTGGAAATGTTCCGGCCATTCCAGCGGCTCGACGACGCCCCGCAGGCCACTGGGATCGGGCTCGGGCTTGCGGTAGCGAAAGGGTTCACGGACGCCATGGGTGGGAGCCTGACCGCGGAAGCTACACCGGGAGGAGGGCTGACGATGATTATCCGGCTGCCGTTGTCGACGGGGACCCCGTATGACGGGCACCGGGCCCAGGCCCCGTTCGAGCCCCGCTCGCTGGTGGCGCGCCGTGGTCATGCGCTGCCCGTCACGTCCGGACCGGACGCAGCATGACGGCGGTCCTCGTCGTCGACGACGACCCGCATCTGCTCAGGGCCCTCCGGATCACGCTCCAGGCCAACGGCTACGCCGTCACCACCGCCGTCGACGGGACCTCAGCACTGCTGGCGGCCACTCAGAACCCGCTCTCACTCATCATTCTGGACCTCGGCCTGCCTGACATTGACGGGACCAGCGTCCTCAAGGAGCTGCGCGGCTTCAGCAGCGTGCCGGTTCTGGTGCTGTCCGCCCGGCACGGCTCCGAGGACAAAGTTGAGGCGCTCGACGCCGGCGCGGATGACTACATCACCAAACCGTTCGGCCTGGACGAGCTCCTGGCCCGGCTGCGGGCCCTGCTGCGCCGCAGCGTCGAACCGGAACACGAATCAGTGGTCAGGACCGATGCCTTCACCGTGGACCTTGCCAAGCACCGGGTGACCAGGGACCACGAGGACGTCCGGCTGACCCCCACGGAATGGAAGATTCTGGAGGTTCTGGTCCGCAATCCGGAAAAGCTCATCACCCAGCAGCAGCTGCTCTCCAGGGTCTGGGGTCCGGCCTACGCCAAGGAGACCAACTACCTCCGGGTTTACATGGCGCAGCTGCGGCGCAAGCTGGAGCCGGATACCGCCAGCCCGCGCCACCTGCTCACCGAGGCCGGCATCGGCTACAGGTTCATGCCCTGAGTCCCGCTGTCGCGCAGACACGCTGGCGGTCGATGACACTGACGTTTCCCTCCAGGCAACCCGGCCATGGATACTGGGGCAATGACTAATCGCAGCCCGCTCAACAGGGACGATGCCGGTCCGTCGCCACTGCCTGAGATCCCGGCGCAGCTGCGGGCCGTCCTGAACGGAATCCCGGCACTCGTGGGCTATTGGGACACGGGACTCCGCAACCGCCTGGCCAACGACGCCTACTGCGAGTGGTTCGGTTTCGCACCCCAGCAGCTTCACGGCATGCATGTCCGGGACGTGCTCGGCGAGACCGTCCTGGAGGCCAACCTGCCGCACATCGAGGGAGCGCTCGCCGGGAAGCGGCAGCAGTTCGACCGGACGCTGGTGGATGCCGCGGGCCAGTCCCGCTTCACCGAGGTGACCTACACCCCCGATACCCAGGACGGCGCGGTGCAGGGCTTCTTCGTCCTGGTCACGGACATCACCGAGCGTGTCCTGGCCGACCGGCGCCGGCAACGGGACATGGACCGGTACCGCGCCCTGGCGCGGAGCGTCCCCGGCGTCTTTGTCCTCCTCTTCGACGCCGAGCTGCGCTACCTGATCGCCGAAGGCCAGGAGCTGGAGACCTTCGGCTACCGCAGGGAAGAGCTCGAAGGCCAGCGCATCCAGGACGTGCTCAAGGGCAATCTCGCCAGCGAGCTCGAGCCGCGCTATCTCGCTGCCCTCGCCGGCCGCGAGGTCTCCTGGAGCCGGCAGATCGGCCACCGCACCTACCGGCTGAACGCCGGGCCGGTCTACTCCGACGACGAGGCCGCGGCCGGCATGGTGGTGGCGGTTGATATCACCGAGCGCCTGCAGCAACAAAAAGTTTGGGAGGCTTTGCACGAGATAGCCACCGAAGTTGCCCGCAACGCGGCCCCCGCAGCCATCTCTGAGCGGGTCGCCGCGATTGTCCGCGACCTGTTCAACGTCGATTCCGCCGCCGTCGTCCGTTTCACGGGCGCATCCTCGGCGGAAATCGTCGCCATGGCGCCGACGCTGCCGCCGACGCTGAGCCGGCGGCAGATCTTCGCCCCGACGGACGAGTCGGCCACTGTCCGGGTGGCCGTGACCGGCAAGCCGGCCCTGGTTCGCTACCGGGCGGAAGGTGGACAGGCAGCGGAGCAGATGCGCGCCGGCGGCTTCCAGTCTGCGGCGGCGGCGCCGATCCGGGTCCGCGGCAGCCTGTGGGGCGCCGTGAGCCTGACGTCGAAGTCGCGCACCGGGGTCACGGAGGCGATGATGGAGCGGCTGGCCCAGTTCGCGGAGCTCGTCGAGATCGCCATCGGCAACACGGAGGCCCGGACCGACCTCGAACAGCAGGCCACTACCGATGCCCTCAGTGGCTTGCCCAACCGGCGGGCCTTGGAACGGCACCTCGCCGAGCATGTTGCGCAGTCCCGGACCCGCGGGACAAGCCTGAGTGCCGTCGTCCTGGATATCGACCACTTCAAGAGGGTCAACGACACTCACGGCCACCTGACGGGCGACGTGGTCCTGGCGGAGGTCGCGGCCAGGCTCCGGGCGGTCGCCCGCGCCGAGGAGATCGTGGCCCGATTCGGCGGCGAGGAGTTCGTGTGGCTGCTCCCGGAGACGGACGGTGCCGAGGCCCTGCGCGCCGCCGAACGCGCCCGCAAGGCCATCGCGTCCGAACCGTTCGGGGAGGTTGGTTTCCTGACGATCTCCGCCGGAGTCTGCGAGCAAAGCGACGCCGCGGCCGGCTCGCTCCTGGACTGCGCGGACCGGGCCCTGTACGAGGCCAAGAACGGCGGCCGCAACCGCACGTCCCGCTACGGCCACGCCAGCCCGGCGATTCAGCCTGCCCCGGCCGGGCAGGCACGGAACAGCCCGGCACAGAACGGGCCGGCACGGAGCGGCCAGGCGCGGGACGGCGCTGACACACTCGGAGCCTAGATCCCGCGGGGAGCCTAGACGAAAGCGGACTTTCCCGTCACGGCCCGCGCCACGATCAGTGAATTGATTTCGTAGCTGCCCTCATAGGTATAGAGAATCTCAGCGTCGCCGAAGAGCTTGCCCATCTCATAGTCGCTGCTGATGCCGTTGCCGCCCATGAGGGACCGTCCCATCGCCACCGAGGCACGCGCCAGCCGCGTGGTGGTCGCTTTGGCCATGGCGGCCTGGACCATCTCGAGCTTGCCCTCTTCCTGGATGCGCGCCAGCTGGGCCATCAGGGCCAGGGAGGCGGTCGCGTTGCCCAGGATCTCGGCGAGCTGCTGCTGGATGAGCTGAAAGCGGGCCAGTTCCTTGCCGAACTGGCGGCGCTTCAGCGAATAGGCGCGCGCGACGTCGAACGCGGCCAGCTGGATGCCGGCACCCTGCCAGCCCACCCAGGCCCGCGAATCGCGCAGGAGCTCGTTGGCCTTGGAGAAGCTGGTGGCGCCGGGCAGCAGGTTGGCCGCCGGGATCCGGACCTCGTCGAGGACGATGTCCGCGTTCTGCATGATGCGCAGGCCGATCTTGTTGGCGATCTTGGTTGCGGTGTAGCCCGGACGGTCCGTCTCCACGATGAAGCCCTTGATGTGCTGGTCAGCGACGTCCCGGGCCCACACGAGGGCGAAGTCCGCGATGGTGCCGGCGCCGATCCAACGCTTGGCGCCGTTGAGGACCCACTCGTCGCCGTCCAGCCGCGCAGTGGTTTCCAGGCCGCCGGCGATGTCCGAGCCGTGGTCCGGCTCCGTCAGGGCGAACGCCCCGAGCTGGGTGAACGCGGTGAGGCCAGGGAGCCAGCGCGCCTTCTGTTCCTCCGAGCCGAGCTCGTCGATCATGCCGACGATCAGCTCGTTGTGGATCCCGACGAGCGCGGAGAGGGACACGTCGGCGCGCGCCACCTCGACATACATGAGCCCCTTGAAGAGCTTGGACGTGCCGTCCGTCTGCAGCCCGCCCAAACCGTATTTGCCGAGTTCGGCGAGCAGCCCAAAGGGAAACTCCTCGCGGTTCCAGTAGTCGATTGATGCGGCCCGGATCCGGGACTGCAGGAATTCCCGGACCTCCTGGTAGCGGAGCTGTTCGTCCGGCGGCAGCAGATCCACGATGTACATGAGGTCGGCGTCGGGAAACGGCGGCTCCGCCGCGGCTTCGGATGCGGCGACGGCTCTGTCTTCCGCTGTATTTGATTCGGCTCCGTTTTCCGCTCTATTTGATTCGGCTGGCGCCGACGGTCCGCTGGCACGTCCTTGTGGCTGCACGGGCACGTATCCCTTCGTCATGCAACGCCTGCAGAGCAGCGCCGCCCTTCCAAACCCTTGGATGTCCTAGTATATTGCACAGTGACGGGGATCACTAGGCAGGCGCCGTGCCGGGCCGGTGGATCCCAGGCAACGGCGCCGTGCCACCGCCCGCCCGGAACGGCAGCGCCCGAGGACTTCGAAAGGTGCACCATGACCGTGACTGAGGAATTCCGGGCCGCAAGGGACCGGCTGCTGGCCCTGCGCGGGGACTACGACGGCGCCCGCAACGAATTCCAGTGGCCCCGCTTCGAGGAGTTCAACTTCGCCCTGGACTGGTTCGACCAGCTCGCCGCGGACCCGGCCAAGGCGGATAAGCCTGCGCTGGTGATCGTTGAACAGGACGGGTCCGCGACCCGGCGCAGCTTCGCTGACCTCTCCCGGCGCTCGTCCCAGGTGGCCAACTGGCTGCGCGGGGCAGGTGTGCGGCGCGGGGACCGGATGATCATCATGCTCGGCAACCAGGTGGAGCTCTGGGAACTCATGCTGGCCGGCATCAAGCTGGGGATCGTCATGATTCCCACCACCACGCTGATGGGACCGGCCGATCTCCAGGACCGGGTGGAACGCGGCGGTGCGGCCTGGGCCGCCGTCGGCAGTGCCAACATCGCGAAGTTCGCCGACGTCGCCGGCCAGTACAGGCTGGTTGAAGTCGGCGCCAGCGCCCGGGACCCCGCCGCCGCCCAGGCCAATGCCCTGCAGTACTACGGCGCGGATGCTGCCGCGGCCGGTACGGATTTCACCCCCGACGCCCCCACCCTGGCCGACGAGACGCTCCTGCTGTACTTCACCTCGGGCACCACGTCCAAGGCCAAACTCGTCGAACACACGCACACGTCCTACCCGGTGGGACACCTGTCCACGATGTTCTGGATCGGCATGGAACCGGGCGACGTGCACCTCAACGTGGCCTCGCCGGGCTGGGCCAAGCACGCCTGGTCCAATGTATTCACCCCCTGGATCGCCGAGGCGTGTGTGTTCATCTACAACTACGAACGCTTCGACGCCAGGGCCCTCATGGAGCAGATGGACCGCGAATCCGTGACCAGCTTCTGCGCCCCGCCCACGGTCTGGCGGATGCTGATCCAGGCCGATCTCACACTGCTCAAGAACCCGCCCACCAAGGTGGTGTCCGCCGGCGAACCGCTCAACGCCGAAGTGATCGACCAGGTCCACCGCGCCTGGGGCCAAACCATCCGGGATGGCTTCGGCCAGACCGAATCCACCGTGCAGATCGCGAACACGCCGGGCCAGCCGATCAAGATCGGCGCCATGGGCAAGCCGCTCCCCGGCTACGACGTCGTGCTTGTGGACCCCGCCACGGGTGAGGAGGCCGACGACGGCGAGCTCTGCCTGCGCCTCGACCCCCGCCCCGTGGGGCTCATGAAGGCGTACTACGGCGACCCGGACAAGACGGCGGAGGCTTTCCGTGACGGCTACTACCACACGGGGGACATGGCGAGCCGGGACGAGCGCGGCATCATCACGTATGTGGGCCGCGGCGACGACGTCTTCAAGTCCTCCGACTACCGGCTGTCCCCGTTCGAACTGGAGAGCGTGCTGATTGAGCACCCGGCAGTGGCGGAGGCTGCCGTCGTCCCCTCTCCCGACCCGCTCAAGCTGTCGGTGCCGAAGGCCTTTGTGGTTCTTGCGGCCGGACACCAGCCGGGCCCGGAGCTGGCCGAGGACATCCTGCGGTACTGCCGGGAGCACCTGGCACCGTTCAAAAGGATCCGCCGGCTGGAGTTTGCCGAGCTCCCCAAGACGATCTCCGGCAAGATCCGGCGCGTGGAGCTGCGGCACAGCGAGGAAGTGCGCCACGGCGGCGGGCCCGTCCCGGAAGGCCTCGGCGTCGAGTACTCCGACTCCGATTTCCCCGGGCTCAAGGGTCAGGGCTGAACATGGGAACACCGCTGCCGCGAGATCCGATTGCCGACGCCCGGCTGAACTGGGAGCGCCACGGCTGGTCCGACGTCGCCGCCCCGATGGCCGCCATCACCGCCATCATGCGGACCCAGCAGATCCTGCTCGGCCGGATCGAGACGGTGCTCAAGCCGTTCGGGCTCACCTTTGCCCGGTACGAGCTGCTCGCGTTGCTCAGCTTCGCCCGCAGCGGGGCGCTGCCCATGAACAAGGCGAGCGCGCTGCTGCAGGTCCACCCCACCTCAGTCACCAATGCCGTGGACCGGCTCCAGGAGGCCGGGCTGGTGATCCGCTCGCCGCACCCCACAGACGGCCGCACCACCCTGATCGAACTCACCCCGGAAGGCCGCACCCTGGCCAAACGGGCGACGGCGGTGCTGAACTCCGAGGTCTTTGGCCAGTCCGGCTTCGCGGACCAGGACGTGGACCAGCTGATCCGGATCCTGGGCACATTCCGCCGGAACGCCGGTGATTTCAGCGGCTGAGACCCGGGCGCCGGGCACCGGGTGAAGCCCGGTGGCCGCGGCTAAGATCATGAAGTGAAAAAACAATCCTGCGGTGTCTGCGGTTCGAGCGTGTACTTTGAAAATTCGGTCTGCCTGCACTGCGGAACTAACTTGGCATACCTGCGGAACGCCCGCGCCATAGTCGCAACCGGCAGTCAGGGACAGTACACCGATGAGTCGGGAGCCACTTGGCACCGGTGCGCTAATTTTTTGCTTTCCGGTTGCACTTGGCTTGCCCCGGAGGGCGGCAGTCAATGCTTCAGCTGTGAGCTCACGCGGACTCGACCGAACGACAGCGACGCCAAAGGCCTATCGCAGTTCATTGCGGCTGAGCGGGCCAAGCGTCATCTCATTGCTGAGCTCGATGGGCTGGGCCTGCCGATCATCACGCGCGCAGAAGACCCTGATGGGGGACTTGCTTTCGACCTGTTGTCCAGTGTCAAGGAAAATGTGGTGATTGGTCATGCTGACGGTGTGATCACCATCAATCTGGCCGAAAGCGACGATGCCTATCGGGAACGAATGCGTACCCAACTCGATGAACCGTACCGGACGATGCTCGGGCATTTCCGGCATGAAGTTGGGCACTATTTTGAGACGGTGCTGGTATTCAGCGATGACGGACGAACGCGCGAGGCGCGTAATCTCTTTGGCGACGACACCAAGGATTACCAGGCAGAGATAGACCGCCACTACAGCGAAGGCGCCCCGGCGGACTGGAATGAACGGTTCATCTCAAAGTACGCAACCATGCACCCCTACGAGGACTTTGCGGAGTCGTTCGCCCATTACCTCCACATCTGCGACACCCTCGACACCGCCCGGGAATTCGGACTCATCCCAAGCACTCCCCGGGGGACCTCTTTCCAGGAAGTTGTGGAAACCGAATGGCTGCCGCTCTCCCTTGCCCTGAACCAGGTCAACCGCAGCATGGGGAAAGATGATCTTTACCCCTTCGTCCTTTCCGCCGCAGTTATCGACAAGCTTGAGTTCGTCCACGGGCTGCGAACCTCAGCGACGGCCGCCGGCTAAGGAACGCCCCGCCCGCTGACCCCGCCCGCTGACAAGAAAGGCGTCCCGGCAGACAGCACGAAGAAAACAGTCTCCGACCCTTCGCTTCTTGGCGTTCGGCCGTCAGGGACGATGGCCCGCGAAGCCGGGCAGGAGCTATTTTGTGCGGGATCGGACCGGAGTATCGTGGTTCCGGCAGGACGGTTCCGTCCGGCCAGGCAGTAAGCAGTGCTCACAGCGCGTCCATCGACGATCGCCTAGGAGTGGCCATGACTTCGCCCAGCGTCCCCATACCGCAGCCTCCCACGAGGCCGGTGGTCGGCAATTTGCCGGACATCGACTCCAGCAAGGGAATCCTGGGAATCGTCGAGCTGGCCGAGCGGTACGGCCCCATAGTCCGCATCCAGTTCTTCAACCGCAGTATCGTCGCCATCTCTTCCCAGCAGCTCGTCAACGAGGTGTGCGACGAGTCCCGGTTCGGCAAAGTGCTGGGCGTTGCCCTTCGGCAGGTGAGGCAGTTCGCCGGCGACGGCCTGTTCACCGCAGATACACAGGAACCCAACTGGCAAAAGGCACACCGGATCCTGATGCCGGCGTTCGGGCCTGCAGCGCTGAAGCGGATGTTCGCCGGCATGGACGACATCGTTGAGCAGCTGCTGCTCAAGTGGGAGAGGCTGGGCCCCACGGCGCGGATCGACATTCCGGACAGCACCACCCGCCTGACGCTGGACACCATCGCCCTGTGCTCGTTCAGCTACCGGTTCAACAGCCTCTACCGGGAGGAGATGCACCCGTTCGTCGGCGCCATGGTCCGCGCCCTGGTTGAATCCGGGGACCGGGCGCGCAGGCTCCCGGTGCAGAACAAGATCATGCTGCGCAGGCGGCACCAGCTCGAAGAAGACCATGCCCTGATGTTCGAGGTCGCCGAACAGATCATCAGTGACCGGCGGCGCAACCCCAGCCCGCCCGGCAGCGAAGACATCCTGGACACCATGCTCAGCGCGGCGGACCCGGTGACCGGTGAGCGTCTATCCGATGAAAACATCCGCTATCAGATGGTCACGTTCCTGATCGCCGGGCACGAGACTACCAGCGGCTTGCTGTCCTTTACACTCTACGAACTGCTGCGCCATCCGGGCGTCCTGGCCAAGGCGCGTGCACAAGTGGACGAGGTCCTTGGTACCGAAAGCGCCAGGTTCGAGCACCTGCCCCGGCTGGGATACCTGGACCAGATCCTTAAGGAAACGCTACGGCTGTGGCCCACCGCTCCGGCGTTCAACGTGACTCCTTACGAGGACACGATGCTCGGCGGCCGCTACGAAGTCCCCGCGGGCCAGCCCATCATGGTCCTGATCCCGCAACTGCATCGGGACAAGGCGGCCTGGGGCGATGACGCCGGCCTCTTTGACCCGGAGCGGTTCTCCCCGGAACGGGCCGCCGAAATCCCCGCTAATGCCTGGAAGCCCTTCGGCAACGGGCAGCGCTCCTGCATCGGCCGGGGATTTGCCCTGCAGGAGGCCATGCTCTTCCTGGCCAAGCTCCTGCAACGCTTCGAGGTCACGGCGGCGGACCCGGGCTATGAGCTGCAGATCAAACACACGCTGACCATGAAGCCTGAAGGGCTGTTCATCCACGTGCGCAGGCGGGACGTCACCATCGCGGCCAGCCCCCGGGCCGACGTCGAACAGGCACGGCAGGCCGAAGCCGCAGCGGCGGCCGCCGCGCCCAACGGCGTCCCGATCCGGGTGCTCTACGGTTCCAATGCAGGCACGTCCAAGGACTTCGCCCAGCGCCTCGCCAACGACGCCGGACGGCGCGGCTACAGCCCCACCATCGGTCCGCTCGACGAGGCGGCCGGCGGGTTGCCCACGGAGGGGCTCGTCGCGATCGTGACGTCCTCCTACGAGGGGCAGCCGCCGGACAACGCCCGAAAATTCGTGGCCTGGACCGAGGGCCTGCGGCCGGGCGCCCTCGCCGGGGTCCGGTACACGGTCTTCGGCAACGGCAACAAGGACTGGGCGAGGACGTACCAGGAGGTGCCCAAGGCCATCGACGCCCGGCTCGAGGCAGCCGGTGCCACGCGGATCTATGCCCGGGGCGAAGCCAACGCCCGCGGCGACTTCTTCGGCGATTTCGAAGAGTGGTACGCGGGATTCTGGCCCGCGGTGGACGCCGCCCTGGGGCAGCGGACCAGCCAGCCGACAGCTCAACCCGAGCTGGAACTGCAGTTCGTCGGCAACGTCCGGGACCCGATGCTGCGCCAGAACGGGCTGGCGCTGGGCACCGTCGTCGCGAACCGGGAACTGGTCGATCTGGCCAAGCCCGGCGCCCGGTCCAAGCGGCATGTCGAGATCGCCCTGCCCGAGGGGATGAGCTACCGGACCGGGGATTATCTGGCCGTGCTGCCCCTGAATCCCAGCGAACTCGTGCAGCGGGCCCTGGCCCGTTTCAACCTCGACTACGACTCGCACGTCCAGCTGACCATGGAGCGCGGGGACACCTTCCTGCCCACGGGCGCGCCGGTGGCCGTGGGCGAACTGCTGAGCAGCTACGTGGAGCTCGCAGTCCCCGCCACCCGCACCCAGCTCGAGGACCTGGCGGATGTCGCGGCCGATCCTGCCCACCGCGCCGAACTTGAGGCCCTGGCCCAGGACCGCGGGCGGTACGCGGCCGAGATCCTCGACAAACGCGTTTCCATCCTTGACCTGCTGGAGACGTATCCGTCATGCCAGCTGTCGTTCACCTCGTTCCTGCAACTGCTGACCCAGCTGACCCCCCGGCGGTACTCCATCTCCTCGTCCCCGCTCTGGAGCCCCGACCACGTGACCCTGACCTTCGCCGTCATCCAGGCTCCGGCGTGGTCCGGCCGCGGGGTCTTCGAAGGGGCCTCGTCCACCTACCTCGCCCAGGCCAGGCCCGGGTCAAGGGTCGCGGTTACTGTCCGCCCCTCGAACGCGGCCTTCCACCCGCCGCCGTCCCTGGCGGTCCCGCTCATCATGGTCTGCGCGGGGACGGGACTGGCCCCCTTCCGCGGGTTCGTCCAGGACCGGGCGCTGCGGGCCGAGGCCGAGGAGACGACGCCGGCACCTGCCCTGCTGTTCTTCGGCTGCCGCGCCCCGGACACCGACTTCCTCTACCGCTCGGAACTCGCGTCATGGGCGGACCAAGCCAACCTCGATCTGCGGCCGGTCTTTTCCACCGCACCGGAGGACGGCCTGAAATACGTCCAGGACAGGCTCTGGGCAGACCGGGCCGACGTCGTCGAGCTGGTCCGGCAGGGCGCCACGGTCTATGTCTGCGGCGACGGCAAGCACATGGCGCCGCAGGTCCGGGACACGTGCGCCCTCATTTACCAGGAAGCGACCGGCGCCTCCAAGGCGGAGGCCGAGGCCTGGATGGATGAGGTGGAGCGCACCCACGGCAGGTACGTGGCCGACATCTTCACCTGAGGCCGCCCCGCCGCTCCCACGGCCGGCCGGTGCCGCCTAGCGGTGGTTGAACTCCGGCTGCCGCTTCTCGGTGAAGGCGGCCATGCCTTCCTTCTGGTCCTCGGTGGCGAACAGCGAGTGGAACACGCGCCGTTCAAACAGCACGCCCTGGGCAAGCCCGGTCTCAAACGCGGCGTTCACCGCTTCCTTGGCCACCATCGCCACCGGCTTGGATTTGGACGCAATCACCTCGGCCGCCTTCAGCGCCTCCTCGACGACGTCCGCGGCGGGGACCACCCGGGACACCAGGCCCGCGCGTTCGGCCTCCTCGGCGTCCATGAAGCGGCCGGTCAGGATCATGTCCATCGCCTTGGACTTGCCCACTGCGCGGGTCAGGCGCTGCGAGCCGCCCATGCCGGGGAGCACGCCAAGGTTGATTTCCGGCTGGCCGAACTTGGCGTTGTCCCCGGCGATGATGAAGTCGCACATCATCGCCAGCTCGCAGCCGCCGCCGAGCGCGAAGCCGGACACGGCTGCCACGACGGGGATGCGGAGCCGGGTGAAGTCCTCCCAGCCGCGGAACCAGTCCGCCGCGTACATGTCCATGTAGCCCTTGGACTGCATTTCCTTGATGTCCGCGCCGGCAGCAAAGGCCTTCGCCGAACCGGTCACCACCACGGCACCGACCCCCGGGTCCGCGTCCATCCCGGCGACTGCCTTCACCAGCTCGTCCATCGTGGCCTTGTTCAGGGCATTGAGGGCCTCGGGCCGGTTGAGCGTCACGAGGCCCACGCGGCCGCGGCGCTCCACCAGGATGTTTGCGTACTGTTCCGTCATGGGTGGTCCCCTTCGGTGGTGCTGGTCTGGTTCTGGTTCTGATGTTGCGCGTTGGCCTCGGTCCGGGACTAGTGCCCGGCCGTGCCTGCCTCGGATTTGCCTGCTTCCGACTTTTCCCGGATGTCGGTGATGATGCCCGAGAAGTCCCGGCCGGCACCGCCTTCCGCGGCAAACGTATCGTAAATTTCGGCCGCGAGCGGCCCGAGCCGGGCCGCGACGCCGGTGCTCTGCAACGCGTTGAGGGCCAGGTTGAGGTCCTTGGCCATGAGCGCCCCGGCGAAGCCAGGCTGGTAGTCCCGGTTGGCGGGGCTCGTCGGGACCGGACCGGGCACGGGGCAATTGGTGGTCAGCGCCCAGCACTGTCCCGAGGCGGCGGAAGCGACGTCGAACAGCGCCTGGTGGGTCAGGCCGAGCTTCTCGCCCAGCACAAAGGCCTCACTGACGGCGATCATCGAGACGCCCAGGATCATGTTGTTGCAGATCTTGGCCGCCTGGCCGGCACCGTGCGCGCCGCAGTGGACCACCCGCTTGCCCATGACTTCCAGCAGCGGATTGACGGCCACGAAGTCCTCCGGGAGGGCACCGACCATGAATGTGAGCGTGCCGGCCTCGGCGCCCACCACGCCTCCGGACACGGGGGCGTCGACGGCGCGGTGGCCGGCCGCGACCGCGAGTTCTGCGGCCTCGCGGGCCTCGTCCACGTTGATGGTGGAGCAATCCAGGAACATGGTGCCCGGGGCGGCGGCTTCGAGCAGGCCGGGCGTACCGCCCGTGCCGCGGTAGGCGTCAAGGAGGTGCTTGCCGCTGGGCAGCATGGTCAGCACGACGGCGGCGCCCGCCGCCGCCTCGACAGCCGTCCCGGCAGTGGGAATGCCGTGCTCCCGGGCGGCGTCCAGGGCCGCCGGCACGACGTCGAAGCCGGTCACCCGGTAGCCGGCCTTGACCAGGTTGACGGCCATGGGGCCGCCCATGTGGCCCAGGCCGAGGAAGGCGATGGTGCCGGTATCCGGGGCTCCTGCGTCAGACATGGTTCTTCTCCTTGTTGTTCTCCGCGTTGTTCTCTTTCGGAGAGAGTTTCAGTTCGCGCCCGCCCAGCGGGGCGAAGTAGGCCGCGACGTCCGTCCCGGTGACCTCGGCAAGGGTGGCGGGCTTCCAGCGGGGATTGCGGTCCTTGTCCACCACCTGGGCGCGGATGCCTTCGCGGAAGTCCGGGCCGTCAAGGAAGCGCAGGCCGACGCGGTACTCCTGCTCCAGCGCCTGCTCCAGGCTCAGGCCGCGGACCCGGCGCAGGGATTCCAGCGCCACCTTGACCGCCGTCGGCGACTTGGCCTCGATGGTGTCAGCGGCTGCGGCGGCCTCCCCGCCCGCCTCTCCACCGAAGGCCCGCAGCCGGCGCAGGATTTCCTCGGCGTCGTCGCTGGAGTAGCAGGCGTCGATCCATTCCTGCTGTGCGGCCAGGACTGAAGCCGGTGCCGGTTCGGCGAATCGGGCCGCAGCGGCCTCGGCCGCCTCGGTTTCGAGCGCTGCCGCCAGGCCCGGCAAACGGCCGGAGGGCACGAAGCAGTCGGCGAGGCCCAGGAACAGTGCGTCCGCGCCGCTCAGGTGGGCTCCGGTCAGGGCCGCATGGGTGCCGGTCTCCCCCGGCGAGCCGGAGAGCAGCAGGGTGCCGCCGACGTCGGGAACAAACCCGATCGTCGTTTCGGGCATGCCCGTGCGGGTGCGTTCGGTGACGATCCGTACGGAGCCGTGGGCCGAGATCCCCACGCCGCCGCCCAACACCAGCCCGTCCATGAACGCGACGTACGGCTTGGGGTATTCGGAGATGAGCAGGTTCAGCCGGTACTCGACGGCCCAGAAGTCTGCGGTGGCGTCCCCGCCGTCGAGCATGTCCCGGTAGATGGCCACGATGTCACCGCCGGCGCAGAGGCCCCGGTCCCCGGCGCCGCGGACCAGCACCGCAGCCACGGCGTCGTCGTCGGCCCAGAGCGTGAGCTGTTCGAGCATCGCGGCGGCCATGCCGGCCGTCAGGGCGTTGACGGCCGCGGGCCGGTTGAGGGTCACGACGCCGAGGTGGCCGCGCCGTTCAAACGTCACTTCCCCTGCTTCCCCGGCCAAGGGTTCGCCTGCCGCTGCTCCACTGTCCGCTACCCGCGCAACGTCCGCCCCCATCAGCTGCCTTCCGGCATGATGAAGCTGGCGCCCTGGCGGATACCGGACGGCCAGCGGCTGGTGACCGTCTTGGTCTTCGTGTAGAAGCGGAAGGCGTCGGCCCCGTGCTGGTTGAGGTCGCCGAATCCGGACGCCTTCCAGCCGCCAAAGGTGTAGTAAGCAATCGGCACGGGGATGGGGACGTTGATGCCCACCATGCCCACCTGGACCCGGCTGGCGAAGTCCCGGGCGGCGTCGCCGTCGCGGGTGAAGATGGCCACGCCGTTGCCGAACTCGTGTTCGCTGCAGAGCCGGAGGGCCTCGTCGTAGTCTTCGGCGCGGAGCACGCTGAGGACCGGGCCGAAGATTTCCTCCTTGTAGATCTTCATGTCCTTCGTGACGTTGTCGAACAGCGTGGGTCCGATCCAGAAGCCGCCGTCGTAGCCTTCCACCTTCAGGCCGCGGCCATCGGTCACCAGGCTCGCGCCTTCTTCGACGCCGGAGGCGATGTAGCCTTCGATCCGGTCCTTCGCGGAGGCCGCCACCACCGGGCCGAAATCGGATTCCTTGGCGAGGCTGTGGCCGACCTTGAGGCCGGCGATCCGCTCCTGCAGCTTCTCCACGAGGACGTCCGCGGTCTTCTGGCCCACCGGAACGGCCACCGAAATCGCCATGCAGCGCTCGCCCGCGGAGCCGAAGCCTGCCCCGATCAGGGCGTCCGCGGCCATGTCCAGGTCCGCGTCGGGCATGATCACCATGTGGTTCTTGGCGCCGCCGAAGCACTGCGCGCGCTTGCCGTTCGCCGCGGCGGTGGCGTAGATGTACTGGGCAATGGGCGTGGAGCCGACGAACCCGATGGCCTGGACCCGGGGATCCTCCAGCAGCGCGTCCACCGCTTCCTTGTCCCCGTTGACGACGTTGAAGACGCCGTCGGGGAGGCCCGCTTCGGTGAAGAGCTCGGCCAGCCGCAGCGGCACGGAGGGATCCCGTTCGGAGGGCTTGAGGATAAAGGCGTTGCCGGCGGCGAGCGCCGGCCCGGACTTCCACAGCGGGATCATGGCCGGGAAGTTGAACGGCGTGATGCCGGCTACGACGCCGAGGGGCTGGCGCATCGAGTGCACGTCGACGCCGGTTCCGGCGTTGTCCGAGAACTCGCCCTTGAGCAGGTGCGGGGCGCCGGCGGCGAACTCGACCACTTCGATGCCGCGCTGGATGTCGCCCTTGGCGTCCGGGAAGGTCTTGCCGTGCTCGGAGGACAGCAGGGTGGCGAGTTCGTCCATGTGCTCGTTGACCAGGTCCACGAACTTGAGCAGGATCCGGCCGCGGCGCTGCGGATTCATCGCGGCCCATTCCACCTGCCCCTTTTCGGCGCTGGCGATCACGTTGCGCACTTCCTCGGTGCTGGCCAGCGGCAGCCGGGCCTGGACCTCGCCGGTGCAGGGATCATAGACGTCGCTGAACCGGCCGGAGGTTCCCTCAACCCGCTGCCCGTCAATGTAATGGGATAGTTCTCGAACCATGACCGAATGCTCCTTTGCATGTGACCTAGATCATCTCTGCAGCCGAATATACTCGGACTTCCTACTAATTTCCAGAGGACGGAGCCGGCCGGCGGCTTCGTCCGGGGGCCAAGTTCGGTAAGTTAGGGACTGTGAAGATTGCTACCTGGAATGTGAACTCGCTCCGTGCCCGCGCCGACCGTGTGGAGTCCTGGCTTCAGCGCACGGACTGCGACGTCCTAGCCATCCAGGAAACCAAATGCAAGGACGAGAACTTCCCCTGGGAGCTCTTCGAGAACATGGGCTACGAGGTGGCGCACTTCGGCCTGAGCCAGTGGAACGGCGTCGCGATCGCCTCCCGGGTGGGACTCGACGACGTCGAACGCACCTTCCTGGACCAGCCCGTGTTCGGCAAGAGCGGCAAGGACGCCGTGCAGGAGGCCCGCGCCATCGGCGCCACGTGCGGCGGCGTCCGGGTCTGGAGCCTCTATGTCCCGAACGGCCGCGCCCTCGACGATGAGCACATGCCCTACAAGCTCAACTGGCTGGACATCCTGAAAAACCACGCCGGCACCTGGGTCAAGGAGGACCCCGAGGCGCAGATTGCGCTGATGGGCGATTTCAATATCGCCCCCCTGGATGATGACGTCTGGGACATCGACTACTTCCGCTCCGGGGGCCTCACCCACGTCAGTGAGCCTGAGCGGGCCGCCTTCCATGCCTTCGAGGAGGCCGGCTTCCAGGATGTCGTCCGCCCGCACACCCCGGGGCCCGGCGTCTACACCTACTGGGATTACACGCAGCTCCGCTTCCCGAAAAAGGAGGGCATGCGGATCGACTTCATCCTCGGCTCCCCGGCCCTGGCGGCACGGGTCACCGGTGCGATGATCGACCGCGAGGAGCGCAAGGGCAAGGGCGCCTCGGACCACGCCCCGGTGATTGCGGAACTGGCGGACTAATGGCTGCCGGCCAGGGAAGCGTCGTGATCCAATGACGGGGAGCATCTACCACGGACAGTCCGGGCTGCCGTTCTCTTCCGCGCTCCGGATCTACGAGCCCCTCGAGGCGTTCCCCGAACAGCAACGGAAGACCTTGGAGGCCGCCGGCGCCGGCCAGGCGTCCCGCGCGGCTGTGGAGAACGCCGAGCTCCTGGCGTCCCTGGGCCGCATCACCCGGCCCGACGGGGATCCGTTTCCCACCGGCCGGACCGATCTGGTGCGCGTTGTCGCGGCTCCGGCCAGGCGGGCCCCGTCCGGCGCAGCGCACGACGCCGCCACGTCCGGGACTGCGGCCGCCCCGCAGCCTGACCGGTTGCTGTACTGCCCCAGCCAGCTGGTCCTCCGCGCCGGGCTGGCCGCCAATGCCCTGATGGAGGGCATCCACGGGCCCCTGGCCCAGCTGCTGATCCCGGAAGAACAGCGGGACAAACACCAGGAACGCATTGATGAGGTGCGCGCCCACGATGGCCTGAGCCGGGTCCACACCAGGGCGTCCACGTGGGGCATTCCGTTCAGCTGGTTCTGCCTTTTCCAGGAATCGGATCCCACCGACGTCGTCGAAGCCGACGGCCACATTGTGACGGTCCGCATCCGCGCCGGCATCAGCAACGCGCTGGAGCGGGTGAGCTATGCGGTGGCGCACCTGGCCCTCGCCGCGCCCGATCTCGACATGCTTGAGGACCTGACCCAGTTAACGGAATGGCTTGAGCTCTTCCACCCGGACTCGGCGGTGGAACTCGACTACGGCGGGGTGGCAGACAAGGTCTATCCGGATGATTCGCCGCTGGACGTACGCCTCGGCATCGAGTGCCTGGCGGAGGGGGACATGACCGGCGCCGCCGCGGCCTACCGCCGGCTGGCCTCGCGTTGGGTGCCGATCCGCCAGCTGGCCCGCGCGTCCTAGCGCGGCCCGAACTCCGCTAGCTGAGCCGCGCGGACTGGCGCAGCGGCGGCGCCGTCGTCGTCCGGATAATCAGCCGGTGCGGCGCCACAGCGGACTGCACGGAGCCGGAAATGCCGTCAAGCTCGTCCAGCAGCATTTTGGTGCCGAGTTCGGCCTGCTGGTCCGGGCGCTGCCCGACTGTGGTCAGGCCCATGGCCTCGGCGAAGTCGTGGTCGTCGATGCCGATGACCGAGAGGTCCTCCGGGACGCGCACACCGGCTTTGTTGGCCTCGAAGATGACGCCCATGGCCATCTCATCGGAGGCGCAGAAGATTGCTGTGGGCTTGGCACCGCCGGTGGCCCAGAGGCGGCGGAATGCCTCCTGACCGCTGCGGACGGTGAAGTCCCCCCAGAGGTCCCATTCGGCCCGGACGGGCAGCCGCGACTCGCCCATGATGTCGTGGAAAGCCTGGATCCGGACCCTGGGGACGTCGAAGTTGAGGTCGGTTTCGTCGTCGCCGTGCAGGAGCGCGATGTCCGTGTGACCCAGCCCGATCAGGTGGCGCACTGCGGTGGCGGCCGCGGCGTAGTCGTCGATGCCGATGTAGGGGCACTCCTCGACGTGGCCTCCCACCACCACCAGCGGGATGTCGATTTTCTGGAGATGCTCGATTTCCTCGTGGGTGAGCGCCATGCAGAGGACCAG
Source organism: Arthrobacter sp. 01L42 (assembly GCF_056400005.1). Classification (NCBI taxonomy): domain Bacteria; kingdom Bacillati; phylum Actinomycetota; class Actinomycetes; order Micrococcales; family Micrococcaceae; genus Arthrobacter; species Arthrobacter sp. 01L42. The sequence continues at coordinate 26,363 of NZ_JBFTSL010000033.1, forward strand.
CAGGGCGTCGATCTGCTTGTAGACCATGGTCTTGCTGAAGAGCCGCTCACGGTGGCTGCCGTGGCCGCCGAGGTTGAAGAGGGAAAGGTTGTACTGCCGGGAGTGCAGTTCCCGGTCGGCGCCCTCGATGGCCTTGGAGAAGAACCAGCGGCTGACGAACGGGGCCAGGACGCCGATGGTTTTGGTCCGGCCCGTCGCCAGGCCGGACGCCGAGGACGACGCGACGTAGCCCAAGGATTCGGCGATGCCGAGGATCTTCTCCCGGGTTGCCGGGGAAACACGGGGCAGTCCCCGGACGGCACGGGATACAGTGGCCGTTGACACGCCCGCAGCGGCGGCGACATCCTCAATGCTGACGCCCGAGTGGCCTCCGCGCTGCGCCCGTTCCGTCCGTGCCACCTGTGCCCCCTAATTAACGGTCCGTGGAAGCCTGGAGGCTGCCCGAAGACGTGTTGCGTCCGCCTCCCCCCGGCGGCTGAATAATCCTGCCCGGCTCCTGCCCGGCTGCTGTCCCCCTGTTAGGAGTGCCGGCTGGCCGTCCGGCGCGGCAAACGCCGGCGCAGCCGGATCATCCCGTAGAGGGCCAGCAACATGGCGAGCAGACCCAGGGCCCAGAAGAGGGCTGGCTGGGCGGTCACTTCCATCCAGACAGTGACCACCAGCAGCACCACGGCCCAAAAGCCGAGGAACCCGATGATGATGTCGAAGTCCTCGCCGGAGCGCACCTTTCGACGCGTCGCCGGCACGTGACCCTGGTTCTGCTCGTCAGTCATCACGCCTCAGTCACTTAACCGCGCCGGCCGTGAGGCCCGCGACAATCTTACGCTGGAACACCAGCACCAGGATGACCAAGGGAATGGTCACAATAGTGCCCGCAGCCATGATGGCGGTGTACGGAATCTGGTTCGGCTGCGCACCGGCGAAGCTCGCAATGGCCACGGTGACCGGCTGCGTTGCGTCGGACGAAAGCTGGCTGGCGATCAGGAATTCATTCCACGAGGAGATGAAGGCCAGGATGGCGGTCGTGAAGATGGCCGGTGCGGCCAGCGGCATGATGACCCTCCGGAAGGCCTGTCCCTGCGTGCAGCCGTCCACCCGGGCCGATTCCTCGAGCTCCCACGGCATCTCCCGGAAGAAGGACGTCATGGTGTAGACCGTCAGCGGCAGCACGAACGAGATGTTCGGGATGATCAGGGCCTGGTAGGTGCCCATCCAGCCGATGTTCGTGAAGAGCTGGAACAGCGGGGTGATGAGGGCGACGCCGGGGAACATGGAAGCGCCCAGGATGAAGCCCAGCACAAGGTACTTGAACTTGAAGTTCAAGCGGGCCAGTGCGTAGGCGGCAAACACGCCGATCACCAACGACACCAGGGTGACGACGGTGCCGATGAACAAGCTGTTCAGCAGTGCCTGGCCAAAGTGGTTGCCGAAGGACGTGTCGAACGCCGTCTTGAAGTTGTCCAGCGTGATGTGAGTCGGCAGGATCGAGGTGTCGTAGGTGTAGCCGACGTCGCGGAACGCCGTCACCACCATCCAGTAGGCCGGAGCCAGGCACCAGAAGAGGATCACGACCGCACTGATGTAGGTCCGGCTCTGGGCCCACTTCTCGCGGTTCTGCGCGGCCTTCCGCCCCCGGTCCTGCTCTGCGCGCAGCTCGGTTGCGGCGCTCGTCGCGGCGGTCATTTCTTCCCCTTACCTGCGCCGGTCTGCTGCTCCACCACGTTCGCTCCGAGGAAGCGCACGAAGATGAAAGCCACCAGAAAGATGATGATGAACGTGATGGTGGACAAAGCCGCCGCCGCGTTGAAGCCCTGCCTGATCTGGTTGATCACCAGGATGGAGAGCGTGGTGGTGTTGTTCGCTCCGCCGGTCAGGATGTACGGGAGGTCGAACATGCGCAGCGCGTCCAGGGTGCGGAACAGGATGGCCACCATGAGCGCCGGTTTCACCAGCGGCAGGGTGATCATCCGGAACCGCTGCCAGGCTGAGGCGCCGTCGACCTTGGCCGCCTCGTACACTTCCGCGGGAATCATCTGCAGGCCGGCAAGAATCAACAGCGCCATGAACGGCGTGGTCTTCCAGACGTCCGCGATGATCACGGCCCACCTGGCCGGCCATTCGCTGCCGGTCCATAGGACGGTGGTGTTGAAGAGCTTGTTGCCGATGCCTTCGAAGGCGAAGATGAACAGCCACAGCTTGGCCGTCACGGCGGTGGGGATGGCCCACGGCACCAGGACGGCTGCACGGACCAGGCTGCGGCCCTTGAAGGCCCGTGCCATGATGACGGCCATCCAGAAGCCAAGCACTGTCTCCAGTGCCACCGTGACGATGGTGAAGAAGAACGTGGTGCCGGTGGCGGACCAGAACTGCGCGCCCAGGGTTCCCGGCGGGCAGTCAACGGTTCCGCCGGACGGTGCCGGGCATTGCTGGAAAATCCAGTTGTAGTAGTTCGAGAAGCCGGCCGGGCCACCCTCAACGAAGAGACCCGTAGCGGGGTCCAGACCGGCATCCTTCTGGAATGACATCACAATGGCGGTGATGATCGGATACACGATCACTACCGACAATGCGAGGATGGTCGGCGCCAGCAGCCAAGCTGCCCAGCGCCCCTGCGTCGCGATGCGGTTGTCCTCCCCAACACCCTTGGGTGCGTGGTGGATCGGTGCCCCGCCCGACGCCGGTGCCTTGACCGACGTCGGGCCTACTTCAGTTGCCATGATGGACCTACTGTCCCGCGCTAGCGGACTCGATGGACTTCTGCATGTCGGACAGGGCCGCGTCTACAGTCTTCTCGCCCTTGATGGCCGAGTACGCGTTTTCCTGGATGGCCTTGGTGACGGCCGGGTAGAACGGGGTGACCGGGCGCGGCACGGCGTTCTCGATCGAGGTCTTCAGGACCGGCAGGTACGGCAGCTTGGCGACGAGCTCCTTGTCGTCGTAGAGCTTGCCGAGCACCGGTGCGAGCGAACCCTGCGTGGCGAAGAACTTCTGGGTCTCTTCGGTGGTGAGGAACTTCAGGAAGTCCACCGCGGTGGCCTTGTTCTTGGAGTAGACGCTGATCGCGGCGCTGTGGCCGCCGAGGGACGAGGCGCCCGGACCGGTCTTGCCGGGGAGTGCGGTCATGCCCAGGACGTCCTTGACCTTGGAGGAGCCTTCGGTGGTGGCCAGGTTGTAGACGTAGGGCCAGTTGCGCAGGAACAGCAGCTTGCCGTCCTGGAATGCCTGGCGGCTTTCCTCTTCCTGGAACGTGATGGCTTCCTTCGGGATCGAGCCGTCTGCGTAGGCCTTGGTCAGGTTGGCCATGCCGGCCTTTGCCTCCGCGGTGAGCAGGTTGGGCTTGCCGTTCTCGTCCAGCACGGCTCCGCCGGCGGAGTTGATTGCCTCGGAGGCGTTGACGGTCAGCCCCTCATACTTCTTGAACTGGCCGGAGTAGCAGCCGATGTTGTTGGTCTTGGCGATGGAGCACATGCTCATCATCTCGTCCCAGGTCTTCGGGGGCGTGGGGACCAGGTCCTTGCGGTAGTACAGGATGCCGCCGTCGGATGATTCCGGTGCCGCATACAGCGTGCCCTTGTAGGAAGCGGCATCAACGGTCGGCTTCAGCATGGCCGAGGTGTCCAGCGCCATCTTGTCCTTGAGCGGCTGCAGCCAGCCCTTGGCGGCGAATTCGGCGGTCCAGACGACGTCGACGCTCGCGACGTCGTAGCCGGGGTCCTTGGCCTGGAAGTGCTGGACGAGGTCGTCGTGCTGCTGGTCGGCCTGGTCGGTCTGCTCCTTGAAGGTGACCTTTTCGTTCGGGTGGGCGGCGTTCCACTTGTCGATCAGCGGGCGGACCACGTTGCTGTTGTCCTTGCCCTGAACGTAAGTAATGGGGCCGCGCCCGTCCAGGCCCTGCGAGGCGGCGTCGCTGCCGCTGGTAGTGCCGCCACCTCCGCCGCCACACGCCGAAAGGGTGATAGCCAAAATGCCTGCCGTGGCGACGGGAAGTAGGAAATTGCGGGTTTTCATACTGGAGTGCTCCTCGCTGAGTACCGGTGAAAAACGGCCGTACTGATGGTGTGCCGACCATCACAGTAATCAACAGGCAGTCCGGAATGCAAGCGTTTACATGAAACCTTTATGCAAAGGAGATTCCGTGGCCCGCCGGCCGGCCACCTCAGCGGACCCGCTCGGAACGGCCGAACCGCGACCGCGCGCCGGATCCGATGTGGATCAGCACCGGGGTGCGTTTGCCGATCACCGCGTCGAGCGCCTCTACCAGGGCGGAAACTTCGGCGGCGAGCCGGTGCGGGGCGACGCCCTGGCGCGGTTCCACCCGGATCTTGAGGGCCGGCTCCCCGCTGATCTTGTAGGCGGCGACCGTGACGCCGGCCAGGTCGGGCCGGTCCGCCAGCGCCGCGCGGAGCGTCTGCTCCGCCACGCCGCCGCTGATTCCGACGTTGCCGGGCACTTCACCCGGGTCCTCCTCTGCCACGAGCAGGCTGGTCCGGCCCGTACCCTGTTGGGCAATCCAGGCGATCATCAGGCCAATCACCACCAGCAGCGCCACGCAGATGGCAAGCCACAGCCAGCTCCCCTGGCGGCGGGGGAATTGCGTCCGTTCGAACAAATCGAGCCAGAAGCTCAGGACGCCGCCGGCCCACTCATGCCACCACACGCCCACGGCCGGGACGCCTGCAAGCAGTATCAGGAGGACGCCGACGGCGAGGAGCAGGATGCCAAGGATGCCAATCAGTACGCGGTTCAGCGCCCGGGGGGTGTTGTTCATGCCCCCACCACCCCGGCTGTGGATACCTGGATCCGCACTTCCGGCATCGGCCAGGGGCCCATTTCCTCCACTTCCCGGCGCACAGCCTCCAGGACGGCGTCCGGGCGCAGCGGCACACCGGAGGTCGGCCGGACGTTGACCGTGATCCGATTCCGCGACACGACCACCATCACCTGTTCCTTGGCCACGTTGGCGGCCAGCCGGGCCCGGCGCGCCAGGGCAGCGGCGATCACCTCATCGTCCACCACGACGGCGGCCCGGCGGTCCGGGAGCAGGTGGCGTGCCCGCCGGCCGGGCAGCACGGCATTGAGGAAGAAGAACAATCCGGCCATCGCGATCACAGCGCCCGTGACACCGAGCAGAAGCGGCGGGATTCCCGCCGGGAGCGCGACTACCCGCTCGGCCGCGGTCTGCGGATCCACGAGCCACGGCGGCTGCCCGATCGCACGGACCCCGGTCTCAAGCAGCGCATAGCCGAACACGACCATGACCAGGCCGGCCGCGAGCACGGACACAACAGCGCGCGATGTGTGCGTCTCCCGTTTCACTATCCGGCCCATGCCCGCGGCGCCGGAACCCAACGGCGCGCTCCCCTGCACCGCATCGGCGTCATGCCCGGCGGAGTCGATCCCGGCGTTCTGGGTGTCCTGGCTCAATGTACCCGGCCTCCCCCGCGCACGGCGGCCCCGCTGATGCGGATGTCCACCCGGCTCAGCTGCGCTCCGGTCAGTTCCGTCACGCGGCGCAGAATCTCGGCCTTGGCGGCGACGGCACGCTCCCAGATGGAACCGCCGAATCCGGCGACGCGGCCGGGGTCCCGGACCACAGCGGTGAGATTCGGGACCGCGACGGGCATGACAAGCGACAGGGCAAGCAGCCCGTCATCGTCCGACCAGTCGGCGCGGACGTCGTGCGCCGGGACACCGAGGGCCTCCCCCGCGGCCGCCCGGGCCACGCTCGTCAGGGCCTGGGTGCTGATGCGGTTGTGCCCGGCCACCGCGGCGCCGGGGATCGGCGCTTCTGCCGTGATGCTCATGAGGAGGAACGCCGGCCCGTGAGGGCGTCAAACACGCTTCGCAGGTCCAGCTTCCCCTCTGCGGCCCGGCCCAGGAGGGCGCCAATGGCCATGAAGAACAGGGAGCCGAGGAAGCCCCAGACACCGAACTGGAAGGACATGAAGGCCACGAAGGCGCCCATGGCGATTCCCACTACCGTCAGACTCATTGGATTGCCTCACTGACTGGCCGGGCCTCGGCGGACGCGGCCGGTTTGGCCGGGCCGGGCACATAAACGTCGTTGATCTCGATATTGACCTCGATCACTTCGAGACCCACCAGTTCCCCGACGGCGGCGTAGACGACGGCGCGGACCTGGTCCGCGAGGGTCTGCAGGGGGGTGCCGTACACCGCAACAAGATCGATGTCCACGGCGACCTGCGTTTCGCCGACTTCCACGCGGACGCCCGCTGCGTGATCAGCGTTGCCGACGGCGTCGCGGATGGCCCCGAGGGCGCGTGAGGGTCCTGATCCCAACGAATAGACGCCGGGCACCGATCGGGCGGCGATGCCCGCTACCTTGGCGACGGCAGTTTCCGCTATGACCGTGCGGCCGGTGCCGGCCGGCGCGGACAGACCGTCTGTAGGACTGACCAGGGCATCGGGACCGGGCTGACCGGCTGCGAGCCCGGCAACGTGTTGACCGGCCGCGGGACCGGCGACGGGTTGAGAATTCTGGTATTCCATAACGCACTCCCCCTTCTCTTTGACACAACCCTAGTCCCTGCCTTGGGGCGCGTGGGGGAATCTTGCGGCGCCCGTTCCCACAGTCCATGCAGGTGGGGGCGGGAACGGGCGGCCTGCATCGGGGACAAGGCCAGCCGCCTGTCGGCTGCCGGATGTCAGCCGGGGGCCGACGCGGGCGTTGGCCTGGCCGAACCCCCTACTTGCAGTTGGTGGCGATCCAGGTCGTGACCGGCGCCATGGCGGCCTGGAGCTTTCCGCTGGAGAAGACCGTCTGGTCGGTGACGCCGGCAACGGCCACCTCCTTGAGGTTGGCGAAGTCGGCCTTGAGGCTGTCCGGGACGCGTTCGGCCGTCGCGGCCAGCTCCGTTTTGAACTGTTCCAGTTCCGCCGTCTTGCCTTGGGCGGCCGACAGCGGAAGGAGCGTGGCGCCGGTTGCCTGCTCCGAGATCTTGGAGCACGCCTCGGCGGCGCTGGTGAAGCCGCCGAACGGTCCCGAGGTCCCGCTGGGGCTCGGCGTGGCGGACGCGGAAGCGGTGGACTCGCCCCCGGCGGACGTGCCCGCGGCGGACGAAGGCGCGCTGCCGGCCTGCGGGGCCGAACACCCGGTAAGCGCCAGGGCTGCGAGGAGGGCGGTTGCGGCGAGAGGACGGGCAATATTCTTCGAAGTCACGTTGCAGAATCACTTTTCGGTTGAGATTACGCCGCCTGCCCGGACCGGGCTGCCGGCGGCCTTGGTGTTCTTTCCCCAGCGTGCGAGTCTAGCCCGGCCGGCTGGACGGCCCCCAAACGGTCGCCGCCGTCGGCCGCCGCCCGCCTCCCCCGTCGATAAAGCGGAGCACCAGAAGGTGTTAAAGAAGAAAAGCACCAGTTCTCAAAGAACTGATGCTTCCCAGTGGTGGCTCCGACCGGCGTCGATCCGGTGACCTTTCGATTTTCAGTCGAACGCTCTACCAACTGAGCTACAGAGCCTAGGTGACATGTCACCTTGAAGGCCGGAATTTCTTCCGGCAATCAGAGCGACCCTGACGGGACTTGAACCCGCGACCTCCGCCGTGACAGGGCGGCGCGCTAACCAACTGCGCTACAGGGCCTTGCTTGTTTACTGCTTGTTCTTGCTGCCTGCGATATCGCTACCGCAGATTTTCAAGGCCTTTAGCCTACCAGACTTTTTCACCCGGTTTGACCAGTTCCTTGCGTACCCCCAACGGGATTCGAACCCGTGCCGCCGCCGTGAAAGGGCGGTGTCCTAGGCCGCTAGACGATGGGGGCCAGGACGCCATCCGTCGGAACATATCAGGACAAAAATTAAGGGCCGAAGCCTGTCGTTTTTGTCCTTTCGGGTTCCTCCGAACTGGACTATAAAACTATAAGGGCAGACCCCCGGATTATCCAAAATCGGTCCTTCCCGCCGATACAAAGCCGGGCCAAGATAGGGGCGGGGCCGGGCAGAGTGGGTGCAAGATGGACTGATGGATGCCGTTGATGCCCTCAATGAGATTGCGTTCTGGCTCGAACGCGGGCTCGCCCCCACCTTCAAGATCCAGGCGTTCCGCAAGGCAGCCGGGATTATCGGCGCCCTGGACCCGCAGGAGGTCGCAGCGCGGGCACGCAACGGCCGGCTCAAGAGCATGAAGGGGATCGGCGACAGAACGTTCGAGGTCATCCGGCAGGCGGTCGACGGCGGCGTGCCCGACTATCTTGAGGATCTGCGCCAACGCGGGCAGCAACCCCTCGCGACCGGCGGCGCCGAACTGCGCTCGGCCCTCCGCGGGGACCTGCACAGCCACAGCGACTGGTCCGACGGCGGATCCCCGATCGGACTCATGGCCGACGCCGCCCGGACACTGGGCCGGGATTACCTCGCCCTGACGGACCACTCCCCCAACCTCAAGATCGCCAACGGCCTGAGCGCCGAACGCCTTCGGGAACAGCTGGACATTGTTGCGGACATCAACGCGGACGGCGGTGACTTCCGCCTCCTGGCCGGGATCGAGGTGGACATCCTGGAGGACGGCACCCTGGACCAGTCCCCGGAGATGCTGGACCGGCTGGACATCGTCGTGGCGAGCGTCCACTCGAAGCTCCGCTCCGACCGGCGCACCATGACCGAGCGGATGCTGGGCGCCATCAATGATCCGCACACGAACGTCCTCGGCCACTGCACCGGCCGGCTGCTGCAGGGGTCGAGGGGAACCCGCCCGCAGTCCGAGTTCGACTCCGCGCGCGTGTTCGCGGCGTGCGCCGGCAATAATGTGGCCGTCGAAATCAATTCCCGCCCCGAACGGCAGGATCCGCCGGACGAGCTGATCCGGCTGGCCCTCGATTCCGGCTGTCTGTTCAGCATCGACAGCGACGCCCATGCGCCGGGCCAGCTGGATTTCCTGCAGTACGGTGCCGAGCGCGCGGCCTCGAACGGGGTACCCGCCGAGCGGATCGTCACCACTTGGCCGCTGGATCGGCTGCTGGAGTGGGCCGGAAGCGGCAAATAGCGGCCGGACAGCTGCCTTGGGCCAGGCCCCAAGGCTACCCAGACCCAGGGCTACCCCAGCCCGCGGATGCCCAGCCGCCCAATGCCCTGCCTGCCCGCCGAGGCCTAGGTGTACTGAGCCGGGACGTTGTTGACATGTAGGGCTTGAAAACGAGGAGGACCTCCGGGCTAAGTGGAGCTGTCTAGTTCACACACTTTGCGCTCGGAGGTCCTCGTGTCCCACGTTAATGCCCGTCTGACAGTTCATGGAAGACTCCTGTCGCTGCGTTCACCGGCGTCCCGGCCCGGACCGTGTCCCGGATCCTGCACCGGCACGGGGTCCCGCGGCTGGCGGACTGCGATCCGCTGACCGGCGCCCCGATTCGCGCCGCCCGGACCACGGCGAAGCGGTACGAACGGGCACGGCCCGGGGAACTGGTCCATCTGGACGTCAAGAAGCTCGGACGCATCCCGGAAGGTGGCGGCTGGCGGGCCCACGGCCGCTCGGAGCAGGTCAAGGGACGCGGAATCGGTTACGACTACGTCCACGTCGCGAT
>NZ_JBFTSL010000034.1:0-31661 GCF_056400005.1 Arthrobacter sp. 01L42
AAATAGGCGGCCACGGCGAGCTCGCGCCCGTTCAGGGTCGCGTCCCCGATCCCGGTCACGCCGTCCTCGGTGGTGATCCGCAGGGTCACGAAGTTCCGGGAGGGGCTGGTGACGAACACTTCAGCGGCAATGATTTTCACAACAGGTCCTTTTCTGCTCTTACAGGGGGTGTCTTAGTTGCCCGGCGCCAGCGGCCCGGCGCCGGCCGGAACGGTGGGGGCGCCGTCGGCGGTGCCGGCCGGCCGGACGGCCGCCGAAGAACCGTCGCCGCCGGTGCGGCGGGCCTGGATCTCGGTGAGGATCCGGGCGTGCATGGCATCGGTAAGCGTGTACTTGGCCATGACGAGCACGGCCAGGATGGTCATGACGGCCGGCAGGGCGCCTGCGGCGATCTGGATGCCGAAGACGGCGTCGGGCGTCTGGACGGCGCCGGACTTGTAGCCGCCCAGGGCCAGGGCGTAGGCGGCGAGCGCACCGCCGACGGCCTGTCCGGTCTTGCGGGTGAAGGAGAACAACGCGTAGGTGATGCCCTCGGTCCGGACTCCGGTCTTCCATTCGCCGTACTCCACGGTGTCGGCCTCGAGCGCCCACACGACGATGTTGACCGCCAGCACGCCCACGAGGCTGATGACCAGGCCGGTGAATCCGATCCAGACCTGGCTTGCCGGGGTGAAGAAAACGATGGCGCCGCCAATGACCGTGAGCAGCGAGGAGAAGATGTAGACGCGCTTTTTGCCAAGGTTCCGGACCAGCTTCGGCATGAACAGGGCCAGAACGAAAGTGAGGACGAGCTGGGTGATGGACAGTACGGGGTACAGGTCCAGCCGGCCCAGGACATCGCGGAGGTAGTACAGCTGGACCGAGGTGAGGGCCAAGTAGCCGGTCAGGAAGAAGAAGGAACTCACGCACAGCATCAGCAGCGGCCTGTTGCCCTTGAGGGTGTCCATGCTCTGCTTGAACGTGACGTTGGGGACGGCGCGGTGGACCCGCTCCTTGGCGGTCAGGACGGTGAAGAGGTACAGGGCCGCGCCGATGACGACGAAGACAAGGGTGATGGTGGTGAACGTTGCCTGCAGGTTGGCGCCCGGCTTGATCAAAGGCGCCACGAAGATGCCAAGGGCGGAGCCGACCAGCATTCCGCCGATCATCCGGGCGGAGCCGAGCTTGGCGCGTTCCGCGGGGTCCTGGGTCATGGCGCCGGCGAGGGAGCCGTAGGGGATGTTGACCAGGCTGTAGGCCAGGCCCAGGGCTGCGTACGTGACGTAGGCGTAGAGCAGAGTGCCGGATTCGCCGAGCTCAGGGATGGAGAAGGTGGCCACGCTCAGCAGCAGCAACGGGATGGAACCGAACATGATGAACGGACGGAACTTGCCGAACCGCTTGCTGTAGGTCCGGTCCACCACGCGGCCGGCGAAGACGTCGGCGAAGGCGTCGAAGATCCGCACCACCAGCAGCAGGGTGCCGGCGGCCGCGGCGGAGATTCCGGCCACATCCGTGTAGTACACGAGCAGGAACATGGTGGCGGTGGTGAAGGCGAGATTGTTTGCGGCGTCGCCGGCGCCATAGCCGACGATGCTGAGCTTGTTCAGCTTTTTCATGATTGGGCTCCTTTACCCGTTGCCGGACCTGGGTCCGGCGAAAAATGTGCGGTGAGGCCTACGCCTTGGAGGTGCTGTTCTTGGTGCCGGCCAGTGCCGTCCACCGTTGGCGCAGGGCATAGGCGGCGGGTTTGGGCCGCCTGTCCCGGGTGAAGACGCCCTTCTTGTTGCCGTCAACGCGCATGATGCCGTTGGAGGTCTGGAAGTCCGCAAAGTTCCAGACCTGTTCACCGACCATGGCGTCGACCCGGTCGAAGACCCGGTGGTACATGGCCAGGAACGCTGCCTGGTATTCCTCGCTCCAGGGCTGTTCATAGATGGAGTGGAAGCCGGGCATGGTGTCCGGTCCGTACTCGGTCATGATCATGGGCTTGCCGTACTTGGCTTCCCACTCGCGCAGCTCCTTCTCGAGGTGCTGCTCGGCGGTTTCGAGGTCGCCGTTATCGACGTACCAGCCGTAGTAGCGGTTGAGCATGATCACGTCGAACAGGTCCCCGAGCAGTTCCTTGTCCGGGGTGTCGAACAGGACGTTGACGTAGCCGACGGGCCGGGTGGGGTCCAGGCTGCGGGTCAGCTCCGCGAGGGGTGCGAAGTACTCGCGGGCACCCTCCTCGGAACCGTTGGGTTCGTTGGCGATCGACCAGATCACGACGGAGGGGTGGTTCTTGTCGCGGGCGACGAGTTCGGTAATCGCCTGCCGGTGGTTGGCGGCGGTGTTGGCGTCCACGCCGCCCTCGACGTAGGTCTTCTTGGCGATGCCGCCGAAGACGGCGCCGAAGCCCAGGTGCAGCCCGACGGCGGCGGTTTCGTCGATCACGACGATCCCGTGCCGGTCCGCGAACTCCATGACTTCCTCGGCGTAGGGGTAGTGCGAGGTCCGGAACGAGTTGGCGCCCACCCAGTCCAGGAGCTGGAAGTCGTTGACCATCTGGGCGTTGCTGTGGCCCTTGCCGATGGCCACGTGGTCCTCGTGCATGCCGAAGCCGGTGAAGTAGAACGGTTCGCCGTTAATGAGGAATTCCTTGCCGCTGACTTCCACGGTGCGGACGCCGACCGGCAGGGTGTAGCTGTCCAGCAGCCGGCCGCCGTCGCGGATCTGCGCGGTGAGGCTGTACAGGTAGGCCGCGCCGGGCTTCCAGAGCACGACGTCGGCGACCGCCAGGGTGCCGCGGGCGCCGTCGGCGCGGGCGACCTCGACGCCGTCGGCGTCGCGGAGGGAAACTGTGACCGTTTCGCTGCCGGTTCCGCCGGCGGTGGCAATCGTGTAGTCGACGCTGCCGGCGGTTCCTTCGAAGCCGGTGACGACGGTGATGTCATCGACCGTGACCGCGGGGGTGCTGAAGAGCCAGAGGCTGCGGTGCAGGCCGGCGTAGTTGTAGAAATCGTGGAGGTAGCTCTGCTGCCGGCGGCCGTCCCCGGTGACGGTGATGGTCCCGGGCGGGATGGTGGCCTGCGTGAGCTCGTTGTTGACCGAGACCGTCAGGCGGAAGGCCTGTCCGGGTGTCACATGGTCCGTGATGTCTGCGCTGAACGGCATGTAGCCGCCGGTGTGCTGTGCCACCAGGGTGTCGTCCACCCACACCATGCCTTCGTGGGTGGCGGAGTCGAGGCGGACGTGGATGCGCTCCCCTGCCCAGCCGCGCGGGACGCGCACGTCGCGCTGGTACCAGACGTAGCCCACGTGGTCCCGGATGGCCTTGTCGGGGAAGACGTCGTTGTAGCTGGCCGGGACGCCCATTTCCAGTCCGGTTTCCAGGGGCGCCTTGAACCATTCGTCCCGGTGGCCGGAGCGGTCATGGTCGACCTTGAAGCGGTACAGGCCGTCGAGGTTGACGATCTCGCGGGTTTCGCTGGCCTGGGGCTTGAGCATTGGGAGGTCCTATCGCGTCTTTGCGGGCAGTGCCGGGGAGGGTTTTTAGGGTCCGGCCGCGGGGCCGGTTTGTGCTCTTGCTGTAATCCTAATCACTTGGCAATCAAATGGCAAGCGGTTGCCATCATTTTGTTGAAAGTTCATTGAAACTCCGCTGTTCATTGAAACACTGCTGCCCGGCTCCCGATGATCCGGGAGCCGGGCAGCAGTGCTTGCCCGCAGGGCGTTACGGGGAGACAGCCTGCTCCCCGAACGTTCCGCGCAAGCTTTCAATGAGGTCCACGACGGAACGGTCACCGGCCAGGGCCGGATCCACCAGGGCCAACAGTGCACGGGTCCGCTCGGCGCCCGCGAGCCGATTGGCTGCGGCTGCCTCCTCGGCGAGCGGATCCTGGAGCGCGGCCGAGGCGGCGCTGTAGTCCATCCAGGCGGCAATCATGAGCGCGGCCGCCGCGCCGGGCCTGCCCGCGGCACGCTCGGCCCGCAGCACCGGAACGGCGCGCATCCGCAGCTTCGTGCTGCCGTCCATGGCGATCTGTGCGAGGTGGTGGGCAATCCGGGCGTTGCCGAATCGCTCCAGCAGGGCGGCGCGGTAGGCCGGGATCTGCAGCTCGGCGGCATGTCCCGCCGGCCCGGACAGATTTGCCTCCGCCTCGTCCCAAAAGCTTTCAATGGCCCGCAGGCACAGCGGGTCTGCCAGGGCCTCGGCCACGGTGGTGTGGCCGCGCAGCAGGCCGGCGTAGGCCAGCAGGGAGTGCGCGCCGTTCAGGAGCCAGAGTTTGCGGTTCTCGTACGGCTCAATCTCGGCGACGAACACGGCTCCGGCGTCTTCCCAGCGCGGCCGCCCGGCGGGGAACTCCCCGCTGAGCACCCAGTTGGAGAAGGGCTCGGCCACCACGGGCGAATTGTCGCGGTAGCCGCACGCGGCCTGGACGGCGGCGATGTCCGCGGCCGTGGTGCGGGGAGTGATGCGGTCAACCGAGGTGCTGACGAAGCTGACGTTGGCGTCGATCCATCCGGCCAGGCCCGCGTCCCACGCCCCGGCCATGCCTGCCACGGCATTGTGCGCGACGGTGCCGTTGTTGGAAAGGTTGTCGCAGCAGACGACGGCGAGCGGTCCCGCCCCGGCAGCCCGGCGGGCGGCGAGGGCCAGCACCAGCCGGCCCAGCGGCGTCGCCGGGTTGGCGCTGCCGGACGCCAGCAGCGCAAGGTCGGCGGCGACGTCGGGCGCGGAGCGGTCAAGCTGCCCGTCGGCGCGGAGCCGGTAGGCCGCCTCGGTGATGGTCAGGGTGATCACCGCGGTGGCCGGCGCGGCAACCAGCTCCGCCAGGCGCTGGACATCCGCCCCGTCCACGGCTTCGACGATGCTGCTGACAACGGTGAAGGTGTCGCCGCCGTCGGCCCGGTTCACGATCGTGTAGAGCCCGTCCTGTTCGGCCAGCGCCAGGGCGGCGTCGGGGCGGCGTCCGGTAAAGGCCGCAATGCCCCAGTCCGCTGCGTCGGACGCCTGGTGGGTGTACCAGCCCTGGTGCGAGCGGTGGAAGGCGCCCAGCCCCAGATGGACGATCCGCACAGGCGCCGTCGCACCGGGGTGCAGGCGGCGGCTCAGTTGGGGAAGTTCCACGGCGGCCTCGACCTCGGATTCCTGTGCGGATGTCAGTTCGGCGCTCACAGTTTGAACACCCGTCGGGGTGAGCCGTCCACGACGTCGACGATCAGTTCATGGGCGCGGTCCTCGCTGACGCGGTGCTCCGCGACCAGCCTGGCCAGGAAGGAGGCCTCGATCCGGCGGGAGGCATCGTGGCGCGCGGGGATGGAGCAGAAGGCGCGGGTGTCGTCGATGAAGCCGGACGAGCGGGAGAATCCTGCGGTTTCGGTCACGGCCGAGCGGAAGCGCAGCATGGCGTCGGGCGCGTCCAGGAACCACCATGGCGCACCGAGGTAGACCGACGGGTAGAAACCCGCCAGCGGCGCGAGTTCGCGGGAGAACACGGTCTCATCGAGGGTGAAGAGCACCAGGTGGAAGTCCTTGGCGGTGCCGAAGTCCTGCAGCAGCGGACGGATCGCCTCGGTGTAGTTGACGGCGAACGGGATGTCGTGGCCGGTGTCGGCGCCGAAGGCGTTGAAGGTGGGTTCGTGGTGGTTGCGGTAGGACCCCGGGTGGATGGTCATGACCAGGCCGTCCTCCACCGACATCCGTGCCATCTGGTACATCATGTGGGCCTCGAAGTCGTCGCGGTCGGCCGCCGTGGCCTGGCCCGAGCGGGCGCGGTCGAACAGCCTGGCCGCGTCGCCGGCGTCGAGCTTGAGCGTTGCCGGGGTCCGGACGCCGTGGTCGGCCGAGACTGCGCCGTGGTCCACGAAGTAGCGGCGCCGGTTTTCCAGGGCGGTGAGGTAGCCGGCATAGCCGGCGGCGCCGTCGCCCGCTGCCGCAATAAGCCGGTCAACATTCGCACTCCACGTGGGGTGCGCGATGTTGAGGTAGGCATCGGGGCGGAAGGTGGGCAGGACGCGGCCGTGGAAGGTGGGGTCCTCGGCGATCGCCGCGTGGCTGGCGAGGCTGTCCAGGGGGTCGTCGGTGGTGGCCAGCACCTCGATGTTGAAGTCCTTGAAGAGCTGGCGGGGACGGAAGCCGGGCTCCAGCAGCTTGGCGGAGATCGCGTCGTAGCTGGCGTCGGCGGTTTCGGCGCTGATCTCCTGCCGGAGGCCGAAGACGCTGCTGAACTGGGTGCGGAGCCAGTAGCCGGAGGCCGTGCCTTCGAAGAGCGGCCAGGCCTTGCAGAACTCGCGCCAGACCGTGCGGGAGTCCGGTTCCGCCGCGGCCGAGCCCCGGAGCCGGTCCAGCGGGACGCCGCTGGCGTGGATCAGCCGGGTGACGTAGTGGTCCGGGCTGACCAGCAGCGCTGCCGGGTCCGGGAAGGGGCTGTTGTGCTCGATGACGGCGGCGTCAACGTGCCCGTGCGGGGAAATGATGGGGAGGTCCTGGACGCGCTGGAGGAGGTCGCGCGCAATGCTGCGCGTTCCGGGATCCGCGGGCAGAAGCCGGTCTGGGTTGGCGGCAATCGACTGTGACATAGATCAATGGTCCGGCTTGCCTCCGGCATTTGTCAACCGGTTGCCAATAATTGCCATCAAGTTGCGGATGGCCTCACAGGTGTGGCTAGCCCGCGGGCAGCAGCCGCCCGCTCGAGCCGCGCAGCACCAGCTCCGTCTCGACGCGCAGCGTGGCGGCCGGTTCCCCCGCACCGTGCAGCAGATCAAGGAGCAGGGTCGCGGCACCGGCGCCGCACTCCCCCAGCGGCGAGCGCACGGTGGTGAGCGGTGGCGTGGTGAAATCCGCGCCGAAGATGTCGTCGAAACCCACGATGCTGATCTGGTCCGGGACCACCATGCCGGCGGCCTGGAGTTCCTGCATGAGCCCGATGGCCAGGAGGTCGTTGTAGGTCAGCACCGCCGTGGCGCCGCTTGCCCGGACGTCGCGCGCCACCTGGCGGCCGCCGTCGACCGTGGGTTTGGTGGATTCCAGCCGCACGGCTTCGAGCCGGGACCACTCGCAGGCCGCCTGCACGCCTTCCCAGCGGCGCGCGGACATCCAGGACTGCGGCGGCCCGGCAACAAAGGCAACCTTGTGGTGCCCGTTGGCGGCCAGGCTGCGGACTGCCTCGCTGATGCCCTTGTTGACGTCGGGAACCACGCACGGCACGCCGTCGACCTCGCGGTTGATGACCACCACCGGCTTGTCCCGGGCGATGGCGCGGATGTCGTCGTCGTCCATGCGGGGGCTGGCCAGGATGAGGCCGTCCACGGTGGCCATCATCCGGCGTGATGCCGTCAGTTCGGTGACGCCGGACTCGGCCGACTCGGCCAGCACCAGGGTGTAGTCCCGCAGCGTGGCGGTCGTTTCCGCCCCGCGGATGATGTCGAAAAACGTGGGGTTGGTGATGTCCGCGACGATCAGGCCGAAGGTGTTGGTGCGGCCGGTGGGCAGCGCGCGGGCGAACGGATTGACCTGGTAGTTCAGCTCGGCGGCCGCGTCCTCGATGAGTTTCTGCGTCTTGGCGCTGACCCGGCCGGGCTTGCTCAGCGCCCGTGAGACGGTGGAAGGATTGACGCCGGCAACCTTGGCAATGTCGTAGATGGTGGCGGGGGACTTTCCGGACCGGGAGTGCTTCTTGGCCGGGTCTGTTGTTGCGGCAGCGTCCGGCGTCTTGGGTTCAGTCACCGCCCCATCCTAACGAGGAAACAACCCAACCAGCTCGCAGCAGGGGCCGTTTTGAGCGCTCAAAACGGCCCCTGCTGCGAGCTAGTTGGGCTGGGGTTGCGGGGCGGGCTAGGAGCGCTCGGCGAACTTGCCCTCATCCGCGATGCGCTTGTTCAGCTCGGCGAGGAACTCTTCCTCGTCGAAGTCCAGCGCCACTTCCGTGCCGGTCCAGCTCGAGAGGTGGATGGCGTTGGCCAGCCGGACACCCTTGATGCCGTCCGATCCCGGGGCCAGCAGCGGCGTGCCGTCCAGGATGTTGGCGGCGAAGTTCGCCAGGACGCCGGAGTGCTGCGCGCCCCAGACGGACTCGAACTCGATGACCTCGGTGGTGTAGTACTCGCCGGGATTCAGCTCGCCCATGAAGAGTTTGCGGACATCGTCCATGCCCATGCCGTCGCTGAGTTCACGCTCGGGCTTCTTCAGGCGGGTCACGGTGGCGGTCTTGCTGTTCTCCACCACGATCTTGCCCTGGTCGCCCAGGATCTCGAAGCGGTCGGTTCCCACGAGGTCGTGCGTCGCGGTGACGAAGACGCCCGTGGCGCCGTTGCCGTAGTCCACCACGGCAGTGACTTCGTCCTCCACGGCGATGTCGCGGCGGAAGCCGTAGGCCACCTTGGCGTAGACGGACTTCGGCACGCCGCAGATCCACTGCCACAGGTCCAGCTGGTGCGGGGCCTGGTTGACCAGAACGCCGCCGCCCTCGCCACCCCACGTGGCGCGCCATTCGCTGGAATTGTAATAGCCCTGCGGTCGCCACCAGTTGGTGATGATCCAATTGGTGCGGCGGATGCCGCCGATCTCGCCGTCGTCGACGATCTCCTTCAGCTTCTGGTACAGCGGGTTGTTGCGCTGGTTGAACATGATGGCGAAGGACAGCTCGGGCTTGCCCGCGGCAAATTCGTTGAGCTCCCTGACCTGCTTGGTGTAGACGCCGGCCGGCTTCTCCACGAGGGCGTGGATGTTGCGCTTGAGGGTCTCGATCCCCATTTCCGGGTGCAGGAAGTGCGGCACGCACGTCACGACCGCATCGACGTCGCCGCTTTCCAGCATCGTGATGTAGTCGTCGTAGAAGGGCGCGTCGGGGTACCTGGCGGCCGCCAGTTCCTTTTTCGCGGGGTCGGTGTCGCAGATGGCGCCGATCACCATGTTCGGGACCAGGCCGTCGGTGATGAACTGGGCGTAGGCGCCGCCCTGCTGGCCCAGGCCGATGATGCCCAGGCGTACTTGCTTGCTCATGTGGTGGTTCTCCGTAGTCAGTGGGGGTGGGTTAGAAAAGTTCGGCGTGGCCGAGCGCCACCAGGTTGTCGTGGGAGGTCTGCAGCGCGTCCCAGACGGTGCGCCCGTAGAGTTCGTCCTGCTCCACGAGCAGGTACCGGGCGCCGGCGGCCTGGGCGGCCGGAACAATGGATGCGAAGTCCAGGTTGCCTTCGCCCACTTCAGCGAACTGGACCACATTCTTGAACTCGGTCATGAAGCCCATGATGTCCCCGGAATCCAGGAGCCCGAACGAGGACTCCGGCAGTTCTCCGATCCGGTAGTCCTTCAGATGGACCATGGCCGTGCGGCCGGCGTACTTCTGCAGCGTCCGGACCGGGTCCAGGCCGCCGCGCTGCACCCAGTGCACATCGATTTCCATGCCCATGGCCGGGGAGTTCTCGGCAATGATGTCCAGCATGAATTTGCCGTCGAACTTCGCGAACTCGATGTGGTGGTTGTGGTAATACAGGCTCAGGCCCTGTTCCTGCAGGCGCTGCGCGTACTCGTTGGCCTCCTTGGCGAAATCAACGACTGCCGCGATTGACTTCATGGCCGGGAACGGCAGCATGCCGATCCGCAGGAGGCTGGAGTCCAGGCGTTTGGCGTCCGCCACGATCTTGTCGAAGTGCTCCGCCAGGGAGTCCCCGGGACGGCCTTTGGGGGTCTCCATCGCGACGGACAGTGCCGCGATGTCCATGCCCAGTTCGCTCCGGGCGCGGCCCAGCTCGGCGACGTTCTCCGGGGTCATCGGGATCTGGGAGATCTCGACGGCGTTGTATCCGATCGCGCTCACCTTGCGGAGCGTCTCGAACGCCCCCACTTCGGCGAAGCTGTCTTTCAGCATCATCGCTTGTACGCCAATTTTGGCCACTGTATTCCTCCGTGGTGTTACGGACCCGCAAGGGCCCTCGTTGCCGGTTAGGTGCTGCCGCCAGGGCGCCGGCCGTTCTGCCTGACGGCGCGGGTGGCCTCAGGCGAGGGCGCCCGCTTGTTCGTGCTGCATGCGCTGCGTCTCGAGCAGGCGGTGCCGGTCCGCGCGGCGCTGTTCCTGCCGGTCCGGGTCCGGGACCGGGGAGGCGAGCAGCAGCCGCTGGGTGTAGGGGTGGTCGGGGTCGGTGGTGACGACGCCGGCCGGGCCTTGTTCGACGATCTCCCCGTGGTACATCACGGCGACGCGGTGGCTGATGTGCCGGACGACGTCGAGGTCGTGGGAGACGAAGAGGTAGGACACACCGGTGTCCTTCTGGATCTGCAGGAACAGGTCCAGCACCCGGGCCTGGGTGGAGAGGTCCAGGGCACTGACCGGCTCATCGCAGACGATCAGCTTGGGCGAGAGGGCCAGGGCGCGGGCGATCGCCACGCGCTGGCGCTGTCCGCCGCTGAATTCGCGCGGCAGCCGGTTGATGGCGTCGGCGGGCAGGCCCACCTGGTCCAGCAGTTCCCTCACACGCTTTTTGGCCGCCGCGGCGTCCATGCCCTGCACACCCAGTGGTTCGGCGAGGATGTCGCCGATCTCCAGGGCCGGGTTCAGCGAGGTGTAGGGATCCTGGAACACCACCTGAAGGTCACGGCTCAGGACCCGCCGGTCCTTGCGGGTGGCGCGGCTGATGTCCTTGCC
The DNA here is from genome assembly GCF_056400005.1 of Arthrobacter sp. 01L42. NCBI lineage: Bacteria > Bacillati > Actinomycetota > Actinomycetes > Micrococcales > Micrococcaceae > Arthrobacter > Arthrobacter sp. 01L42. The sequence continues at coordinate 10,605 of NZ_JBFTSL010000034.1, forward strand.
GTCGAAGCTGATCTTCCCGCCGGTCACCGGGGCCAGCCCCAGGATGGCGCGGCCCAGGGTGGTCTTGCCGGAACCGGACTCCCCCACCAGGCCGAGGGTTTCGCCGCGGCCGATGGTGATGTTGATGTCCGTCAGGGCGCGGAAGGGCTTGGCCCGGAACTTCTTGCTGGGGTACTCGACGACCAGCTGGTCGACTGTGAGCAGCGGAGCGCTGTCGGTGGGGCTCATGCGACTGGCTCCTTCTGGCCGGTGGAAACGAGCATGGACATGGGTTCCTTGCCCTCAAGCATCGATGCCAGGAGCGTTTGCGTGTAAAGCTCCTGCGGATTGCGCAGGATGTCGCGGACGGATCCTTCCTCCACAAGCCGGCCGTTCTGCATGACAGCCACACGGTCGCAGAGGTCCGCCACCACACCGAAGTTGTGGGTCACCAGGATGACGCCGATGTTCAGGCGCTGCTGGAGCTCGCGCAGCAGGTCCAGCACGTCCGCCTGCACCGTGACATCCAGGGCCGTGGTGGGCTCATCGGCAATAACCAGGTCCGGTTCGCAGCTGATGGCGCCGGCGATCAGGACGCGCTGGGCCATGCCGCCGGAGACTTCGTGCGGGTAGGCGTTGAAGGTCCGTTCCGGGTTGGCGATTCCGACGTCGGTGAGCAGCTTCAATGCCCGCCTCCTGGCCTCGGCCTTGGAGATGCCGAGGACGCGGACCATGGGCGTCACGAGCTGGTAGCCGATGGTGAAGGCCGGGTCCAGGTTGCTCATGGGCTCCTGCGGGATGTAGGAAATCCGCCTGCCGCGCAGTTTGGACAGGCGCTCCTGGCTGACGCGTTCCTCGCCCGGGGCAACGGTGTAGTTGCCATCGAACTGGATGGAGCCGGCCACGATGCGGGCATTGTCCGGCAGCAGCCCCAGGATGGAGAAGGCGGTCTGGGACTTGCCCGAACCGGATTCGCCCACGATGCCCAGGATCTCGCCGCGGTCCACGTGGAAGGAGACGTCGTCGACGACCTTCTTGATGGAGCCGTCTGCCTGCGGATAGCCGACGCCGAGATTGGTCACCTTGACCAGGTGGTGTTCGGTTCCGGGGTCGACGGCGGCCACTGACTTCCGCGACGGGCGCGCGGCGGCGGGCGCCGGCGTCGGGCCCTCTACTGAGACTGCCTTCTTTTTGCGGTGCTTGATTTTTTCGCCGTCTTCCAGGGCGTCGCGGATGGCGTTGCCCAGCAGGACCAGGGCTCCGATGGTGAGCGCCATGGCCAGCGCCGGCCAGAAGAGCAGCGTGGGAGCCAGGTAGACGTTCTTGAAGCCCTCCGAGAGCATTACGCCCCAGGTCGCCTTGGTGGGATCGCCCAGGCCGAGGAACTCGAGGCCGGACTGGATGGCGATGGCCACACCGGCAATGGCCGCGGTCTGGATAATGATGGGGGCGCGGACCACGGAGAAGATGTGGCGCGCGACGATGCTGAGGTCCGACAGCCCGGAGACCCGGGCGGCGTCAACGTACAGCTCGTTGCGCACGGACTGGACGGCCGTGCGGGTCAGCCGGAAGTAGGACGGGCTGATCAGGATGCCGAAGGCGATCATGGACATCCAGACCGAGGGGCCGAAGGCCGCGCGGATGGTGAGCAGCACGATCAGCCCGGGGAGGCTCATGAGGATGCTGACCACCCAGTTGGAGACTGCCTCGAACTTGCCCGAGTAGTAGCCGGCGATCAGCCCGGCCGGCAGGCCGATGGCAATGGCCACGCCGGCGCACAGCAGGGCGGAAAGTAGGGTCAGCTGCGCGCCGAACAGCAAACGGCTCCAGAGATCGCGCCCGGCGCTGTCCGTTCCCAGGATGTTGACGGAGTCCGGAGCGGCGAGGGTCTTGGCAATGTTGGCATAGTTCTGGTCAAACGGGGCCAGGACGGGAGCCAGGACGGCCAGGAGCGAAATCGCCAGCAGGATCGTCATGGCAATCAGGCCCAGGGGGTTCCTGAACAGGCGCCGGATGACGGTGGACCGGACCACGGTGCCGCTCTGGCCGGGGTGAATCGGAATGGCGGCGGATGCCGCGGTTGCGGCGGCTTCTTCGGAAGAATTGTTCATGACACACGTACTTTCGGGTTGAGCCAGCCATTGAGGATGTCCACCAGCAGGTTCACCACAATGACGACGACCACCGTGTACATCACGACGCCCATCACCACCGGAAGATCCGACTGGCCGGTGGCGGCGACCGCCATCGGACCCATGCCGGGAAGGGCGAAGATCTGCTCGATGATCACCACGCCGCCCAGCATGCCGATCAGCTGCAGGCTCAGCACCGTCAGGCCGGCCGGCGCGGCGCTGCGCAGGACGTGCTTGAACAGGATTTCCCGCTCGCCGATCCCGCGGCTGCGCAGGGTGCGGACATAGTCCCGCTCGAGTTGTTTGATGACGGCGCTGCGGATCTGCTGCGCGCCCCCGGTGACGCCGTTGATCAGAAGGGCTATCACCGGAAGCGACATGGAATAGACCCACGCGTCGGCCCCGGAATCCGGGGAAATGGTGCTGGTGGCCGGGAACAGGCCCAGCTGGATGGCCAGGATGGTGACCAGGATGACGCCGATCACGAACCCCGGAACGGAGTCGCCGATGATGGCGCCAACCTGGACCACCCTGTCCACCCAGCCGCGCTTGACCGCGGCGAAGACACCGATGAGTGCGGCACAAATTGCGATCAGGATCATTGCGGCGAAAACCATGGTCATGGTCACCGGAATCCGGGTGGCCAGGGAGTTGGCCACCGGTTCCGAGGAGAACCAGGAGGCGCCCAGGTTTCCGCTGAGGGCATCGGCCACCCAGGCAAAGTAGCGGGTCAGCAGGGGCTGGTCCAGCCCCAGCTCGTGTTCTTTCATCGCCACCTGCTCAGCGGTGGCCTGATCGCCCAGGATGTTCCTGGCGATGCTCCCGCTGGACATATAGAGCAGGAAGAAGGTGAGCGCCGAGACAACAAGCAGCACCACCAGCCCGCTGCCCAGTCGTTTCGCAATGAACCTGATCATGGTGTCCTACTTGGCGGGTGAGTAGTTGTAAATGGACGGAACGGCCTGCTGGATCTGGGGTGTGACGTCGACCTTGGCGTTGTGGTAGTACATCTGGTTGACGCGGAACAGCGGCGCGAACCAGGCCTGCTCCACCACGTACTTGTTCACTTCCTGGGCCAGCTTGCCCGCGTCAGCCCCGCCGTTGCGCACGGCGTCAATCTTGGCGTCGAGCTCCGGCGACGCGTTCTTGAACGGGTTGTAGAGCGCCTTGGTGGAGATGATCTGGTTGATGGCAACTGTCGGCTGGCCTTGGAAGAGGGAGAAGTACATGGTGGTGTACTTCTGTCCAGCCACATCGGAGGTGAAGGTGTTGGTGAGCGCGGCGCCAATCTTCAGGGTGATACCGACGTCTGCCAGCTGCTGCTGGACCACGGAAATCTGAGTCTGGAAGTCGGGGATGCTGGGGACTTCCAGGGTCACGCCGTTTTCATAGCCGGCTTCCTTGAGGAGCTGCTTGGCCTTGGCCGGATCGTAGCTGTAGTAGTTCTCCAGTTCTTCGGTCCAGGCGCCGCTGGCCTTGCCGAACGGCTGGGACGTCGGGGTGCCCTGGCCCAACAGGACCTGGTCGAGGATGGTCTTGCGGTCAAAGGCGTAGTTGATGGCCTGGCGGACCTTGACGTTCTGCAGTGCGGGGTTCTTGGCACCGTCACGGTCCAGGAGGAGCAGCCCCTGCCAGTCCACCTCGTTGGCGGCCAGCTTCATCTTGGCGCCTTCGGCCTGCTTGCCGTTCTTGGGGTCCAGGAGTGTGGCGTCCACCTGGCCGGAGACCAGGGCGTTGGTGCGGGCGGTGGGGTCGGTCAGGATCTTGAAGGTCAGCTTGGAGTACTTCTGCAGATCCTTGTTCCAGTAGTCCTTCCGGGCGGTGAACACGGTCTGGGAGTCCTTGACCGACGCGGCCTTGTCCATCACGTAGGGCCCGGAGCCCACCGGCTCGGTCTTGATGCCCTCGGTGCCGAGCGCCTTGGGGCTGCCCATCAGGCCGGCCGCCTGGCTGAGGAAGTACTCGAGGGCCGGGTCCGGGGTGCTGAGGTTGATGTCGATGGTATCGGCGTCCACAACGGCCACGTCCTTGACGGCATTGAGCTGGGCCATCTGCGGACCATTGGCCGTCTTGAAGTGGTCCATGTTGGCCTTGGCAGCCTCGGCGTCGAACTTTGCTCCGTCGCTGAAGGTGACGTCCGAGCGCAGGTCCACCGTCAGTTTGGTGTTTGCTGCGTTGTACTTCCAGGCCGTCGCCAGCATGGGGCTGAGCTTTCCGTCCGGCTCGCGCAGGATCAGGGTGTCGTAGACGGCCTGGTACGGCTGGAGGATATGGCCCACATGGGCCTGGGCCGGATCCCAGGACCGGACGTCCTGGATGGTGCCGAGCGTCAGGGACGTGGCTGTGGTGCCTGCGCCGCCTGCTGCGGCGCCGCCGCCACAGGCGGTGAGCGCGAGGGATGCGCTGAGGATGAGGGCAGCAGCTGCTGCCTTGGGACCGAACTTCATTGTTGGCTCCTTTGGATCGCTTCTCGAGGTCCGCTGCACGGACGTTGATGGCGGCAATGTGGCTTGGGCCACACCGCCGCTTGTGGGTTCAGCGTACGTTGGGTTGCCACATCTGGCAACCGGTTGTCATTATTTTTTGAATTATTGCGCCCAGGGGTGTTGCCGGGCACTTGGACGGAGCACGACGGTGCGCCTGGGGAGCGCACGCAGTGCGCAGGCACGACGTTCGCAGCGGAAAAGAAAGCGCAACGGAAGCCCGCGCGCCTGAGCCGGGTCGCGGCGGCGGCTTCGGTCAGGACACTTTTTCCTCAGAGCCGGGGTAGGACTGGCGGTAGAGTTCCTTCACGATCCGCAGCGACTTCGCCCCTTCGGCGGCGTCAATCCAGAACGGGCCCGGTTGCGCCAGTCCGGCATAGAAATCTGCGATCAGCAGGGCATGCGAAACGCCCCAGTAGGACCGGCCGCCGGATCCCTTGGCGCGTTCACGCACCACCTCGCTGCGCCCGTCGTCGTAAGTGACTGTCAGGTCCCCGCGCAGGCTCAATGCAGCCCTCTCGGTGCTGATGTCCAGCGTGCCGGGTGCGTTGACGGTGTTAGCCAGGGTGGCGTAGAAGACGGAGCGCGCCCCGCTGCTGTGCAGCGCTGCGAACTCCGCCGTGTCCTCCACCTCGATGGTTTCTGCCAGCGCATGGGTCGAGGCGCTGCCGGCGAGCGCGACGACGTCGCCCACCAGCCACTGCAGCAGGTCAACGGTGTGGATGGCCTGGTTCATCATCAGCCCGCCGCCGCCCTCGGCCCAGCTTCCGCGCCAGGGCCGGCTGAGGTAGTAATCGGCATTGCGGTGCCACATGACCGTGGCCGAGGCCCCCCGCACCTGGCCCAGCTCGCCGGAGTCCAGCAGCCGGCGCATTTCCTGCACCGGGGCGTTGTAGCGGTTCTGGAAGCACAGGGCAATTTTGGCCGTGCTGTCGGCAGCCGCGGCCAGCAGCCTTTCGCCCTCGGCCAGGGTGTGCGCCAGGGGCTTTTCCAGCACCACGTGGACCCCGCGGCGCAGGCATTCGATCGCTATCGCCGCGTGTTCGTGATGCGGGGTGGTGATGTGTACGACGTCGGGAGCTGCCACCTCCAGCATGTCGCGGTAGTCCTCGAAGCCGGGGACGCCGTGGGCCTCCTGCGCCGCCGCCCGGCGTGCCGGATCCGGGTCACAGACGGCCACCAATTCGGCGTCGTCCATCCCTGCAAGTGCTTCAAAGTGAACGACCGACACGTCGCCGCAGCCGATGATTGCCGCCTTTGGCATCCGGAGTTCCCTCTTTCCCTAGTGGTGGTGCATGCCTGCTAAAGAAGGCCGATTACACGAGTTCGATCTGGTTTTTCGCGGCCAGCGCGGCAAAGGCGCGGGCCGCGGTGCCGAAGGCCGCCGGGCCCGAGAAGCCGCCGAGTTCGTGGGCGCTGGCCAGGTGGGGTTCCAGCGAGGCGAAGCCGGCGTAACCGTCCGCCTTGAGGGCGGCGATGGTGGCGTCGAGTTCGCCGTCGCCCTCACCGGAGGGGACTACTTCCCCGGTGGTGGCGAGCGCGTCCTTGACCTGGAAGTACTCGAGGTAGGGGCGCAGCATGGCGTAGCCCTCGGTGTAGGGCTTGACGCCCACCTGGACGAAGTTGGCGTTGTCCCACGCGATGCGGAGCGCGGGCGAGTTCACGGATTCCATGATGTCCAGCACGCGCTGCGGGGTATCGCCATAGATGCCCTTTTCGTTTTCGTGCAGGAGCACGACGCCGGATTCCGCGGCGAGCGCCGCCAGCGCGCCCATACGGGCCAGGACGTCCTCGCGGATGTCTTCCGCGCTGCGCCCCTCGGCCCGGAAGAAGGAGAAAATGCGGACGTATTGTGTATCCAGCCCCCTGGCCACTGAGATGATTTGCCGGAGCCGTGCCAGCTCCTGCTCCACCGGCAGGCTCACGTCCACCTTCCCGATGGGGCTGGCCACGGCCGAGACCTTGAGGCCCTTTTCATCCAGGATTTCCTTGAGCCGGGCAACCTGCGCGGGCTCCAGCTCGGAGACGTTCGTGCCCCAGGCGCTGCGGACCTCGATGTGGCTTGCGCCCAGCGCCAGGAGCACGGCGGCCTGAACTGCCGGGTCCGGATCTATTTCGTCGCCGAAACCTGACAGCGACCAGACTGCGGGTGGTGTTTTGCTCACGCGGATCTCCTGGGTTTCGCGGCCGCCGCGGGCAGCTTCCGGCTCCGGCGCGGTGACGCAGTTCACAAACGGTGTGGGCCCCAGTCTAGCCAGCACCGCACTCAAATGACAACCGGTTGCCAATTTCTGACAATCTGTGGCATGCTTTGCTGACCGGCCCTGTGGCGGCAATCACAGCCCGGCCACGCGCCCCGGCCACCTCGGCCCGGCCACCACGTTCAGAGAGGAGCGCCGTGGCGACGACGCAACCAGCAGCAGTGGACCGCCCGGCCACCATCCATGACATCGCCGCGCTCTGCGGCGTGGCGGCCTCCACGGTTTCCCGTGCCCTCTCCACGCCGGACCGGGTCAACATCAGGACACGGCAGCGGATCGAGGCGGCCGCGGCCCGGCTGCACTACACACCCAACAGCCAGGCGAAGGCGCTGAGTTCCGGGCGCACGGGCGCGGTGGGAGTCCTGGTTCCGGATATCACCAACCCGTTCTACTTCGACCTCATCAGGGGAACCCAGCTCCAGCTCAAGGCGGCCGGGTACACCCAGTTGCTGGTGGACACGGAAGAGTCCGACGAGGTGGAGGCCAGCACCGTGGAGCAGCTGCGCAAGAGCGCTGACGGCATCATCGTTGCCGCATCCCGGCTCAGCGACGAAGCTCTGCTGAACGCGGCGGCGAAGATGCCCATGGTCGCGATCAACCGTGACGTGCCCGGCGTTCCCGCGGTCCTGATCGACACCCCGTCCGGCACCAGCCAGGCGCTGGACCACCTGATCTCGCTGGGGCACACCCGGGTGGCCTATGTGGCCGGCCCGACGACGTCGCAGTCCAGCGAACGGCGGTGGACCGCGCTGTCCGTGGCTGCCGAGGAACGCGGCGTGGAGGTGCGCCGGCTCGGTCCGTTCGCCCCCAAGACACAGTCCGGCGCGGCAGCCGCGGACGCCGCCGTCCACAGCGGGGTCACCGCCTGCCTCGCGTTCAACGACCTCATCGCCATCGGCATGCTCCAGCGCCTTCGCGAACGCGGCATCCGCGTCCCGCAGGACATGAGCATTGTGGGCTGCGACGACATCTTTGGCGCCGACTTCTGCAATCCGCCGCTGTCCACCATGGCCTCCCCGATCGAGCAGGCCGGCCGCGTGGCGGTGTCCATGCTGCTGGCCCAGCTGAACCCGCTCGCCGGCGGTGGCACCCGAAGCCGGTCCGTGATGCCCACCCATCTCACGGTCCGCGGCTCCACCGGTCCGGTGCGGCAGGCTCAATAGGCCCGGCGTCCGGGCCGGTGCCCAGTCAGGACCGGGCAGGCGTCGGCCGGCGGTGCGGTTTTCGCGGCGGTTCCGGACAGGGGCGCCGAATTCGGACCGGCGCACCGGGGATCCAAGTCGCAACGGTCCGAAACCGTAGCCGCCGTCCGGAACCGAAGCCATTTCGACGCCGGATCCGCTCGTCAGCCGCCGGTCCGGACGCAATAGTTGAGCGTTGTTGACACCGCTGACTAGGCTGTGAGGCATGCGTGAACTCCAGGCGAAGATCATCGAGGAAATGGGCGTGCAGCCCCGGATCGACCCTGCCGGGGAGGTGCGCAAACGCGTGACGTTCCTGAAGGAATACTTGACGGCCACCCACACCAAGGGCTTCGTCCTGGGCATCTCGGGCGGCCTGGACTCCTCCCTGGCCGGGCGGCTGGCCCAGCTGGCCGTCGAGGAACTCGAGGCCGAGGGCACCGAGGCGAACTTCGTGGCCGTGCGGCTGCCCTACGGCGTCCAGCATGACGAGGACGACGCGCAGGCGGCCCTGGACTTCGTGCGAGCCAAGACCGAATGGACGTTCAACATCTCGGCCGCAGTAGATGGCTTCGAGGACGAGTTCGAGAAGACCGTGGGCACGGAGATCTCCGATTTCCACAAGGGCAACACCAAGGCCCGGACCCGGATGATTGCCCAGTACGCCCTGGCCGGCGAGCACAATTACCTGGTGATCGGCACGGATCACGGCGCCGAGTCCGTCACGGGGTTCTTCACCAAGTTCGGCGACGGCGGCGCGGACATCCTGCCGCTGTTCGGCCTTAACAAGCGCCAGAACCGCGCCCTGCTGGCGGAACTCGGCGCACCGGCCCGGATCTGGGAAAAGGTTCCGACGGCGGATCTGCTGGACGGCAAGCCGGGCCGCACCGACGAGGACGAACTCGGCCTGGGCTACGACCTGATCGATGACTACCTCGAGGGCCGTGACGTACCCGATGCCGCTGCCGAACGGATCGAGGCGATGTACCTGCGGACCCGCCACAAGCGCTCGGTCCCGGTGACGATTTTCGACACCTGGTGGAAATAGCCTGAGCCGAGAGCCCCGGGCCGGGCTGCAGGCTCGCCCCGCGGGGGTCCAATCACGGGATCAGCACGAGTTTGCCCCGGACATGGCCTGCGCGGCTGATGCCCAGTGCCCGGGCCGCATCGGTGAGGGGAATCCGCTCCTGGATACTGAAGCGGAGCTTTCCCCCGGCCGACAGCCGGGCCGCCTCCGCTACCCGTCCGTCCAGCAGCCTGACCGGTGCAATTCCGGCGGCGTTGGCCTCCTTTCCAGGCACTGTGGTCACCGCGGCGCCGTGGCCGCCAAGCAAATGGACCGTCGCCGTCGTCGTCTCCTCCCCGCCAAAGGTGTCCAGGACGGCGGTGATGGTGCCCAGTGCGCGGACGCGTTCCACGAGCCCTTCGCCGTAGGCCACCGGCACGGCGCCGAGGCCGCGCAAATAGTCGTGGTTCTGCTCTGAAGCGGTGCCAATGATCCGGGCGCCGAGGTGCCGCGCGATCTGGACTGCCGCAGAGCCGACCCCGCCCGCCGCGCCGTGGATGAGGACCGTGTCCCCCACGCCAATGCCAAGCTGAAGCAGCGCCGAATACGCTGTGCCGCCAGCTATCGCGACGCACGCCGCCTGCTCGAAATCGATGCCCGCGGGCTTTGGCGTCAGCTGGTCGGCCGGAAAATTGGCCGCGGCACGGTAGGCCCCAGAAATGCCATTCCAGATGACGTCGTCGCCCACCTCATGGCCGGTCACGCCGGGGCCAACGGCGGTCACGATTCCTGCCGCCTCACAGCCGGGAACTGCAGGGAAGTCCAGGGCAAGGTAGGGCTCCAGGTAGCCGGCGACGACTTTCCAGTCCACCGGGTTGACGCCGACGGCGCGGATTCCCACCTGGACCTCGTTCTCCCTCGGAACCGGCGGTTTCTCCTCGCCAACGGTGACGACGTCCGGGCTGCCATAGTGATCGAAAGAGATCTTGGTGTCTTTCATGAGGCTTTGCTCCTTCGGCTCGACGCGCTGCGGCCTGTGCTGCCAGCTTCTGGCACAAGCGGCGGCTGCGCAAGGGTCGCCCGGCAAGTTGAATTGTCCGAGGCGGCCTGAGCCGAACCGGGGCCGTGACGAGGGTCAGGCGCCTGGCGAGCGGGTCAGCAGCGTGGAGATCCGGTGCGCTTCTTCCAGGAGCAGCCGCCCCAGCTGCGGACGCCGGTCCTCCCGGAAGCGCGGTTCGATGCCGGTCAGGGACAGCGCCCAGGCGGGGCGGCCCCGCTGGTCGAAGACCGCCGCACCCATCCCCCAGCTGCCTTCCAGGACCAGCCCCGGATTGACCGAATAGCCGGCCTGCCGCGTCGCTTCCAGGTTCTCCCTGACCAGTGCTGCGGTGTGCGCGGCCGCAAAGCTGCCGGCGTGGGCTGCCCAGTTGGCGAGCAGTTCTTCCTGCTCGTGTGCCGGCAGGAAGGCCATGATGGCGGTGCCGGCGGAGGCGACGCCCAGCGGGAACCGCACCCCCTCGTGCAGCACGAAGGAACGGACCGGGAAGCTGCCTTCTTCCCGGAGCAGGCACACGGTCTCGTTGCCGCGGCGGATGGAGAAGAAAGCGCTTTCGCCGGTCTCTTCGGCCAGGCGGCGCAGGCTCGGCCTCGCGATGTCCTCCAGGGGGAAGCGCGCCGAGGCCACGGACCCCAGCAGCAGGATCTCCGGTCCCAGGACCCAGTTGCCGCTGCCCGGGTCCTGGTCCAGCAGCCCTTCGGCCGCGAGCGAGCTCAGCAGCCGGTGCACGGTGGGCCGTGTTAGGCCGGATTCGCGCACGAGCTCCACCAGGGGGCAGCCCTCCGGCTTCCGGCCGACCAGGCGCAGCAGGCCGGCTGCCCGGCTGACCACCTGGGCGCCCTGGACGGGGGTTGTATTCATTGCTTGCCTCACGTCGGCCCGGAACTGAGTGATGCTGTCACCCACGTTGCTTTTACCCGATTTTACCATCAGGTATCCACATAATGGATAGTGCCAAGGGTAGCGTCCACACTGTAAACTCCGCCAATTTGCGGGGAAACTCCACGTTGACAGTGGTCTGTGACACACCATAGGCTCCTTCTTCAGACATGGAGTCCACAAAGTGGATTGCCGGGGTGGATAGCAAGACGAGCTCAATGAGGAGATGCAATGTCAAAGGTGAAATCCGGGGCAGCGGCCGCTTTGCAGGACGTACTGCGCGACGGCATGACGCTCGCCGTCGGCGGTTTCGGGCTCAGCGGGATCCCCGCTGACCTGATTGAGGCGGTGCGGGACTCCGGGGTGAAGGACCTGACGGTCGTCTCCAACAACATGGGCGTGGACGGCAAGGGCCTCGGGGTCCTGATCGAGGGCGGCCAGGTCCGTAAGGTCATCGCGTCCTACGTTGGGGAAAACAAGCTCTTCGCCGAGCAGTACCTCGCCGGCCAGCTGGAGGTGGAGTTCACCCCGCAGGGCACCCTTGCTGAGCGGTTGCGCGCTGGCGGCGCCGGCATCCCGGCGTTCTACACGAAGACCGGCGTGGGCACCCTCGTCGCCGAAGGCAAGCCGCTGGCGAAGTTCGACGGCGAGACCTATGTCCAGGAGCGCGCCATCAAGGCCGACGTCGCCCTGGTTCACGCCCACACGGCCGACACCGACGGCAACCTGATCTACCGGTATACCGCGCAGAACTTCAATCCGGTGGTGGCTAGCGCCGGAGCCGTGACGGTCGCCGAGGCCGAAGTGATCGTCGAACCCGGCCAGCTGGACCCGAACCACATCATCACCCCCGGCGTGTTCGTCCAGCGCCTGGTCCAGGCCAGCGGCCGCGTCAAGGACATCGAACAGCGCACCGTCCGCCCGCGGCCCGCAGCGGAAGCGGCGGCGGCGCAGGCCGCCTCCGCCGTCACCGCCACCGTCTAATCCGGCCCGAGCGCCGCCCACCCCCGGGCGCGCCGGCGTTGGCGCCCCACCCTTTGCACCCTGACTTTCCAAGGAGAACCACCATGGCCTGGACCCGAGATGAAATGGCCGCAATCGCGGCCGAAGAACTGAACGACGGCGACTACGTCAACCTTGGCATCGGCATCCCCACGCTGGTGGCCAACAACCTGCCCGACGGCGTCCGCGTTGTCCTGCAGAGCGAGAACGGCCTGCTCGGCATGGGCCCATTCCCTTTCGAGGGCGAGGAAGACGCGGACCTGATCAACGCCGGCAAGCAGACCGTCACGGTCCTGCCCGGCGGCAGCATCTTCGACTCCGCGACGTCCTTCGGCATGATCCGCGGCGGCCACGTGAAGGTCGCGATCCTCGGTGCCATGCAGGTCTCCGGTGCCGGCGACCTCGCCAACTGGACCATCCCCGGCAAGATGGTCAAGGGCATGGGAGGCGCCATGGACCTCGTAGCCGGCACCCCGCGCGTCGTGGTCCTGACCGAGCACAACGCCAAGGACGGCAGCGCCAAGATCGTCAAGGAATGCACGCTGCCGCTCACCGGGCTCAGCTGCGTGGACCGCATCATCAGCGACCTCGCGGTCTTCGACCTTGTGAAGAATGAACACAAAGCAGGCGGCGGGCGGAAGCTCACGCTCAGGCGCCTCGCGCCCGGCGTCACCGTGGAGGAAATCCGCGAAAAAACCGAAGCCGACTTCGATGTCGCGCTCGAATTTGAAGGAGCGACGGCATGAGCCTCAAAGACCAGTTCGGCAAGGACGTCCTGCTCACCGGCTGGGGCCACAGCCGGTTCGGCAAGCTGAGCGAAGAAACCCTGGAGTCCCTGATCGTGCAGGTCGCCACCGAGGCGATCGGCAACGCCGGGATCGAGCCCGGCCAGATCGATGAGATTTACCTCGGCCAGTTCAACTCCGGCATGATGCCGCTGGCCTTCCCGTCCTCCCTCGCACTGCAGGTCTCGGATCAGCTGGCCAACGTTCCCTCCACTCGGGTGGAGAACGCCTGCGCCTCCGGCTCGGCCGCATTCCAGCAGGGCACCAAGTCCCTGCTTGCCGGCACCGCGAAGACCGTCCTGGTGATCGGCGCCGAAAAGATGACCCACGCCGGGGCCGACGTCGTGGGCGCGGCCCTGCTCGGCGCGGACTACGACATGGCCGGCAAGCCCTCCACCACCGGGTTCACCGGGCTCTTCGCGGAGGTCGCGAAGCACTACGGCAAGCGCTACGGCGACAGCAACGGAAAGCTCGGCGACGTCCTGGGCACCATCGCGGCGAAGAACCACCGCAACGGCGTCGACAACCCCTACGCCCAGCTACGCAAGGACCTCGGCGAGGAGTTCTGCCGCACCGTCTCGGACAAGAACCCGATGGTGGCCGATCCGCTGCGCCGCACCGACTGCTCCCCCGTCTCCGACGGCGCCGCCGCCGTCGTCCTCAGCGTTGCCCCTACCGGCGGGGCAACCGCCCCGGTGCGGCTCGCCGGCTTCGGCCAGGCGAACGATTTCTTCCCCGCCGAGCGCCGGGACCCGACCGAATTCGCCGCCACACGCGCCTCCTGGCAGCGGGCCCTGGGGATGGCCGGCGTCGGGCTGGAGGAGCTCGACTTCGCGGAAGTCCACGACTGCTTCACCATTGCCGAACTGCTCATGTACGAGGCCATGGGGCTGACCGAACGCGGCCAGGGCGCCCGGGCGCTGGAAGAAGGCTGGGTCTTCAAGGACGGCAAGCTGCCGGTAAACGTATCGGGCGGGCTCAAGGCCAAGGGCCACCCCGTCGGCGCCACCGGCGTCTCCCAGCACGTCATCGCCGCGATGCAGCTCACCGGGACCGCCGGCGACATGCAGCTGGCCAACCCGCGCCGGGCCGCGGTGCAGAACATGGGCGGCGTGGGCATCGCCAACTACGTCAGCGTGCTCGAAGCCCTCTAAAGCAACGCGGGGTCAGATACAGCCCATGCCGGGCGGGTTGATGGGCCGTATCTGACCCCGCGTTGCTTGTCCTCGCCTGCGTGGCCGGCATGCCACGGGACTAAACTCGTTCCCAGCCCATCCACCACAATGCGAGGAGCACCCATGCGCGCCACCATCATCCACGGTCCCGGCGACATCCGAGTCGAAGACCGCGACTACCCCACCCTCCAGCTGCCCACCGACGTCATCGTGAAGGTCACCGCCTCCTGCGTCTGCGGCTCGGACCTCTGGCCGTACCGCGGGGTCAAGCCCACCCACAAGCCGTCCGCGATCGGGCACGAGTTCATCGGAACGGTCGAAAGCATCGGCGACGACATCAAAGACCTCGCCGTGGGCGACTACGTGATCGCCCCGTTCGTGGTCAGCTGCGGCGCGTGCCCGCAGTGCCTCGACGGCGTCACGGTGGCCTGCGACCACCTCGCCGGCTGGGGCGGCAAGGATGACACCGGCCACGGGATCGACGGCGGCCAGGGCCAGGCCGTGCGCGTACCGCTCGCCGAGTCCACGCTGGTCAAGGTCCCGGGCGTCACCGACCCGGACGACGCCCTCCGCGCCAGCCTGCTCACGCTCTCCGACGTCATGGCCACCGGCCACCACGCAGCCCTCGCGGCCAAGGCCGGTCCCGGCCGGACGGTCGTGGTGGTCGGCGACGGCGCCGTCGGGCTCTGCGGCGTCCTGGCCGCCAAGCGCCTCGGCGCGGAGCGGATCATCGCCATGTCACGGCACGCCGACCGCCAGGCGATCGCCCGCGAATTCGGGGCCACGGACATCGTCGCCGAACGCGGGGACGAGGGCGTCGCCAAGGTCCGCGAATTGCTTGGCGGTGTGCTCGCCGACTCCGTGCTGGAGTGCGTGGGTACCAAGGAATCCATGGAACAGGCCCTGCACAGCGTCCGCCCTGGCGGCGCCCTCGGCTTTGTCGGCGTCCCCACCGGCGGCGCCGAAGCCCCGCTGCGCTTCCTGTTCGACACCAACATCTCGATCGGCGGCGGCATGGCCCCGGCCAGGACGTACATCCCGGAACTGCTGGCGGACGTGCTGAACGGCACCATCAATCCGGGCCGCGTGTTCGACTCGGTCATGCCGCTTGAGGAGGCACCCGAGGCCTACCGCGCGATGGACGAACGGCGCGCCATCAAGGTCCTCCTGACCCCCTAGCCGGGATCTCGACGGCGGCCGCGCTTGCACCCGCGCGGCCGCCCGCGCCGGCCTAGCTGTACTGCTAGCTCCCGCCCTTGCACGGGCAAGGACGAGGGTCTAGCGTGAAGCGCATCAGCATCCGCCGCCGTCAAGGGAGCCGTCATGGCCAGGTTCGTGCAGATCATCGAATTTCAGACCTCCCGCATTGAGGAGATCGAGCAACTCGGCCGGCCCTCCAGGACGGAGGGAACCACTGCCCCGACCTTCCGCCGCATCATGGCCACCGCAGACCGCGACCGCCCCGGAACGTACCTCACGATCGTGGAATTCGACTCCTACGAGTCGGCCATGGAGAACTCCAACCGGCCCGAGACCTCCGAATTCGCCGCGCAGATGGCCGCCCTGTGCGACGGCCCTCCGGTCTTCCGCAACCTGGATCTTATGTGGGAAGACACCGGCGAGGCCGACGCCGGCCAGTAGGCCGGCAGGCTCGCTTGGCGGAGGTGCCGCCGCGCCGCCGGACTCAGGACCCGGAGGCCGCCCGCGGCTTGAATACGTGGCGTGAACACGTGGATTGAAGACGCGGACAGGACGTGGGAGCAGGGAAATGGGTTCTGCAGATGGCAGGGCGCCGGAAAGTCTCGTCATGGATCTCAGCGCACTGGGTTCCGCTCCCCTGCCGCTCGTGGGCGGAAAGGCCCTGAACCTCGGCAAGCTCACGGCCGCCGGATTCCGCGTACCCCGTGGATTCTGCCTCACCACGGTTGCCTACCGAAAGGCGGCCCCGGCCGAACTGGACGCGCTGGCGGCCCGGCTGGACGCCGCGCGGCCCGGCCCTTCGAACGACGACGAAACAGACAACGGCGAACCAGGCGACGGCGAACCAGGCGACGGCGGCTCCCGCCCCGGCCAGCCAGGCCGCCCCGGGTTGGCCCGGCCCGGACCGGACCTGGGCGAACTGGCCCGGCAGGCGCGGGAAATGATCGTGACCGCGCCGATTCCCGCCGACGTCGATGCCGCCCTTCGCGGCGCGTATGCCGCGCTCGGCAGCCGGGCCACAGTGGCGGTCAGGTCCTCCGCCACCGCCGAGGACCTGCCCTTCGCCAGCTTCGCCGGCCAGCAGGATTCCTTCCTGAACATCTCCGGAGCCGACGCCGTGGTCGAGTCGGTCCGGCGCTGCTGGGCCTCACTCTGGACCGAACGGGCCGTGGCCTACCGCGCCGCCAACGGGATCAGCCACCGTGAGGTGGGGCTCGCCGTCGTCGTCCAGGACCTCATCACCGCCACCAGCGCCGGCGTGCTCTTCACCGCCAATCCCGTGACGGGCACCCGGACTGAAACGGTCATCGATGCGAGCGCGGGGCCCGGCCAGGCGGTGGTCTCCGGCAGCGTGAACCCGGACCATTTCGTCGTGGATACGGCCACGGGACGCATCCTCCTCCGTTCACCGAAGGGGACGGCAGTCCGGCGGCGGCCGAGCCTGGACGACGCCCGGATCAGCGAACTCACGGCCCTCGGCGATACCGTCCAGCGGCTGTTCGGTACACCCCAGGATGTGGAATGGGTGATCGACGCAGCGGGCAGGATCTGGGTGACCCAGTCGCGGCCCATCACCACGTTGTATCCGCTGCCGGAGCCTGCGGCCGCCGAACCGCTCGGCGCGGAGGCAGGGGCCGACGCCGACCCCCGCGTCTACCTGTGCGGCACCTTGCTCCAGGGCCTGACCAGGCCCCTGACCCCCATGGGGCTCTCCGTGCTGGGCTCAATGCGGAACCGCAACGGGCCGTGGCGGTACGTCAACCCGGGATTGCGGATGTATGTCGACGTGACGCCCATGGTGCGCAACAGGTACGGCCGCCGCTACCTGCTGCGGATGCTGCCGCTGGCGGACGGCAGGTCCGGCGCGGTTTTTCCGGCACTCCTGGATGACCCGCGGTTCGGCGTGCGCAAACGGCCGTCCCGGCGGGCACGGCACGGTGCAGCGGGCAGGCTGGCCCCCCGACAGGCGGGGACTGGCAGCGGCGCAGCGGGCAATAGCGCAGGGCGCGATCCCGGAACCATGGCCGGCCTGGGCCTGACGGTCCGGCTGCTTCCGTCCCTGGCGCGGGCCGCGGTGCGGCCGTCCGCCGAACTGCGCCGCGCCTTCGATTACGGAAATCGCCTTCAATCCGAGCTTGTCCTGCCGGAGCCGGCCACCACTTTTGGCCGGCTCGATCACGCCCAGCGCATCCTGGAGAACACCGTGGACGGGCTGATCTTGGCGACGCTGCCCGGACCGTCCGTTGGGTACCTCATGCTGGCCGGGGCGCGCAGGCTGCTGCGCGGCATCGCGGCACCGCGGGAACTCGAGGCCGTGTTGCGGGGTCTGCCCAACAATGTCACCACCGAGATGGACCTCGAGCTCTGGCAACTGGCCGTCACCATCGGCGCGCATGCCGCGTCCCGGGAGGTGTTCCTGGCCCACGGGCCAAGGGAACTGGCCGCCCTGTACCAGGCCGGCTCGCTGCCCGCAGTGGCACAGACCGGCCTGCACGGGTTCCTGGACCGTTACGGCCACCGCGCCGTGGCGGAGATCGACCTTGGCATGCCGCGGTGGTCGGAGAAGCCGGACCATATCCTCGGGATGATCTCGAACTACCTTCATGTGGCCGACCCCGAGCAGGCGCCCGACCGGCAGTTCGCCCGCGCCGAGGAACATGCCGAGGCCAGGATCCGCAGCCTGGTGGAACGGACCAGGGTCCGGAGCCGGATCCGTGCCCGGCTGGTGGAATTCTGCCTGCGCCGGACCCGCCAGCTGTCCGGACTGCGCGAACTGCCCAAGTTCTACATCATCCTCGCCCTCGCGGAAATGCACCGCCAGCTCAACGCGATCGGCATCGAGCTGGCCCGGTCCGGTGCGATCGCCGCCGCGGACGACGTGTATTTCCTGGAATTCGACGAGGTCCGTGTGGGTTTGCGGGGTGCCGACCTCAAGGGCATCGTCGCGGGCCGCCACCGGATCTACGACGTCGAACTGCGCCGGCGCCGGATTCCCCGGCTCCTGCTCTCCGACGGCACGGACGTCGAGGCGGCCGTGATGGCCAAGTCCCCCGCTTCCGGCGCCCTCGCCGGGACACCGGCGTCGGCCGGCACCGCCACCGGAACGGTCCGGGTCATCCTGGATCCGGTGGGCGCGCACCTTGAGCCCGGGGAAATCCTTGTGGCACCCTCCACCGACCCCGGCTGGACGCCGCTGTTCATGACGGCCGGCGCCTTGGTGATGGAAATGGGCGGGGTGATCTCGCACGGCGCCGTGGTGGCCCGCGAATACGGCATCCCGGCGGTGGTGGGCGTGCCGGACGCGACCACCCGTTTGCGGACCGGTGAGACCGTGACCGTGGACGGATCGGCCGGAACGGTGCGGCAGGTGGATTCCCCGCTCTCCCCTGCGACGGCCGCCGGCAGCCTGGCTGGCTGAGCGTGAACCTCCGGACCGGCCGGCGCCGGGCCTTCGAATTGCAGCGGGACCTCCGCCACGCCGCCAGCAGGGGGCTATGTTAGTTAGATGGCGTCTGCCGGCAGTAACGCACAGGGCGGCCCGGTTCCCGAGGGCTTTGGTTCGGGGCTGGTGGACGATGCCGCCCGCCGGGACGCCGCGTTGCCCGACTTCGACTGGGCCGTCCTTCCGGCAGGCGTGATGCGCGGTGAGTTCGAGGCACCGAGCGGGACCTTGGCGACGATCGCTGCCGGAGATCCCGGGAAGCCGCGCGTCCTGCTAGTCCCGGGCGCGACCGGCTCCAAGGAAGACTTCATCCTCATGCTGCCCGAGCTCGCCGCGGCCGGATACTTCGTCCTCAGCTGCGACATCGCCGGGCAGTACGAATCCGCCCAGGCCGGGCCCGAAAACCTCGTTCCGCCCCGGAATTGCTACGACTACGAGCTGTTCCGCGACGATCTCCTGGCCTTGCTGGACACCGATCAAGGCGCGGTGCACGTCGTGGGGTATTCCTTCGCGGCGGTGGTTGCCCAGCTGGCGTTCGTCCAGCGGCCAGAAAAGTTCCGCAGTCTGACCCTCATCAGCTGCCCGCCGGAGCCGGGGCAGAGCCTCCGCTACGTGCGCCTGGCTGGCTGGGTCAGCTGTTGGGTCACCTCCAGGGTCGGCACCGCATTAATGATTTGGGGCATCCGCAGCAATATTGCCCGGGTGGCGCCGCAGCGGCTGCGGTTCGTCAGGAGCCGGTTCGCGTTCACGCGCCGCGCCTCGGTGGTCGACATCATCGGCCTTATGAAGCACACCCCGGATCTGCGGCGGGTGCTGGCGGCCGCGACGCTGCCAAAGCTTGTCGCAGTCGGCGAACACGACCTCTGGCCGCTGGCGTTGCACCGGAGCTTCGCGCAGTCGATCGGTGCGCGGATTTCGGTCTACCGCGCGGGCCACAGCCCGTCCGAGACCTCGCCGTACCAGATCAGCCGGGACCTGATTGCGCTCTTCGACGCCACCGTCTCGGCCTGACGAAAGCGGCCGGCCGGGACGAAGACCCCCGTCAGACCCTTGCACCGCGGCCCGTCGCACCGTACGTTGGGGACAGCGGACGAATGTCTCCGCAGCCGTTGGCCTTATGGCCGCCGGAGATCAGCAGCATTTCAGAAGGATAAAGGCATGGCTACAGGCACAGTTAAATGGTTCAACGCCGAAAAGGGTTTTGGCTTCATTGCCCCGGATGACGGGTCGGCCGACGTTTTCGCCCACTACTCGGCAATCGCTACCAGCGGCTACCGTTCGCTGGACGAGAACCAGAAGGTTGAATTCGACGTCACGCAGGGCCCGAAGGGCCCGCAGGCTGAGAACATCCGCCCGCTCTAAGTACTCCGGAAAAAGCCCCGGCCGCCTGGCCGGGACACTTTCCCCGAAGACCACAACGCCCCTCCGGAGGATTCCTCCGGAGGGGCGTTTGTGTTCGAGGCGCTTGTGTTCGAGGCGCTTGTGGCCTTGCGCCTGCCGCCTGGCGCGGTCTCAGCCGACGTGGACCCAGGGCCGCTTGGTCACGTCGGGTTCGGCCTCGCGCAGCACTTCGCGCGTGACCGGGGCGATCTCGCCTTCGCCGAAAGCCAGGAACCGCAGGAGGTTGGTGAACGGGTTTCCCTCCGTCCAGCGGAAGTAGATGTGCGGCATCAGCCCGGTGACGTCGCGGATGTGCAGCAGCACGGAGGCGATCGTGTTCGGAACAACTGGCCCGTGGACCTCCAGGATCTGGTACCCGTGCCGGCTGACCCCGCGGACCTCGAGCGCGGTCTCAAAGTCGGAGGAGTCGTCCACCACCACTTCGAGGAACAGTGCCTGGGAGTCCAGCGGGAGGTGGCTGACCTCGATCGCGGACGTGAGCTTGTCCAGGTACGCCTGGGCAGTGAGACGCAGCGGCTCGTGGGCGATGATCGCGATGGGGCCGGATTCATTGGCGGCCAGGAATTCCAGGGCCGGGGTGTCCATCCGCACATGCGTGGCATGGAGCTCGAAGGAGCGCCGGATGCGCGAGAGCAGGGAGATCACGATGATCCCGATGATAAAGAACGCGGCGATCCGGATGCCTTCGGGCCGCTCGAAGATGTTGACCACCGTGGTGTAGATGAACACGACGGCAATGATGCCGAACCCGATGGTGCGCTTGCGCTGCTGTCGGCCGCGCGCGGACAACGTCACGGCAATCGCCGCCGACGTCATCAGGACCAGGACACCGGTGGCGTAGGCACCGCCCTGGGCGTCGACGTCGGCGTCGAACAGCCAGGTGATCAGGAACCCCACCAGGGTGAACACCAGGACCAGCGGCCTGACGGCCCTTGCCCACCCGGGGGCCATGCCGTACCGGGGCAGGTAGCGCGGCACGAGGTTCAGCAGCCCGGCCATGGCGGAGGCGCCGGCGAACCACAGGATGGCGATGGTGCTCAGATCGTAGACGGTGCCGAATCCGTTTCCCAGGTA
>NZ_JBFTSL010000035.1:0-19577 GCF_056400005.1 Arthrobacter sp. 01L42
AACGCCCGGTCCCATCCCGAACCCGGAAGCTAAGACCCACAGCGCCGATGGTACTGCACCCGGGAGGGTGTGGGAGAGTAGGTCACCGCCGGAACACCATTAACGGTCGAGGACCCCCACCACCAGGTGGGGGTCCTCCCGCATTTAACGACTCATACGAAATACTCAAGCCGAAACCCCATGCGGGCCCGGTTGGGCGGCGCGGGTAGAGTTGTTGCCCATGGATAACCTCTTCAGCCATGCTCCCGTTGACCCTTCTGATGGCCCCGAGCCGGAGGTAGCCGACGGCCTGGAGCCGGTTGTCTACACTGTGGTGGTACCCGGCGCCGTCGCCCGGGCCTTTGTGGGATTCACCGAACATACGCACCTCTGGTGGCCGCTGGAGGACCACAGCGTCTATGGCGCCGGCTCCTACGTGGAGTTCGAGGAGAGCCTCATCATGGAGACCGCTGATGATGGCCGGACAGCCGTGTGGGGATCCATTGACGACTGGCAGCCGCCGTTGTCCTTCCATGCCAGCTGGCACCCTGGGACCACTGCCATATGGTCCACTGAGCTCCGGGTGGCCTTCAAGGCGGTCGGCGAGGGGACAGAGCTCCGCCTGGTTCACAGCGGTTGGGAAGGCGCCGAGGATCCCGCGGCCGCCCGGGCAGACTACGCGGCCGGCTGGCCCGGCGTCTTGGACCGTTTTGTTCGCTTCATGGGCGGCGCCGGCGCCTGAGCTTGCTTGGCCTGTGGGCCGGATCGAGGCGTTGCTTCCCAGTTGCTCGGAGGACCGGGGCGGAGAACCCGTGGGGCCTCCCCGGCCTTCCGGGCCGTTCTGGGCAGACGGCCAGGCAATGGAGCGAGGAACTGGGCAGGAACGCCGCCACGGAGAAAATAGCCGGAGACTAGCGGATCGGTCCTTGGTCAAGGGGCGGAACAGCGGTGCTGGACCGGATGACAAAGCGCGTAGGGTATTCGGTGTGCGGGGCCGCCGCGTCTCCGGCGCCGTCGAGCCTGGCCAACAAGCGCCGCACGGCCAGCGCGCCCTGGCCCCGCGCGTCTTGATCGAACGTGGTCAGCCCGAAGACCTCACCAAGTTCATGGCCGTCTATGCCGATGACGGAGAGGTCCTGCGGCACCCGCAGGCCGAAATCCCGGGCAGCGAGGATCGTCCCAATCGCCATCTCGTCGGAGGCGGCAAAGACGGCCGTGGGGCGCTCCGGTGAGGTGCCGAGCAGCGTACGGGCGTTGGCATAGGCGCCCTGGATCGTGAAATCGGCGGAGATCTGCCACTCCGGACGGACCGTCAGCCCGGCGTCGCGCATGGCTTTCTTGAAGCCCGCCTGGCGTGTCCCGGGAAGGCGGAAATCCTGGTCGTAGGCGGCATCGCCGGTCATATGGGCGATTTTGCTGTGGCCGAGCTGGATCAGGTGGCGGGCTGCGGCCTCCGCGATGCCGGAATCATCGATGCGGATGGTCGACGCGCCAGGCAACGGGCCGCCGATCCCGACGATCGGACGGTGGATGGCCAGCAGCTGGTCGATCTCGGCCTCGGAGAGCTCCAAGGACACTGCGATCACAGCATCCACGCGTTTGCGCAGCAGGAAGTCGTTCAGAACACTGTGGCGGCGCTCCCGGCCCTCGCTGACGTTGTACAGCGTGAGGTCGTAGCCGGCGTCCAGCAGGGTGGCAGAGACACCTTCGACCACCGAGGAAAAAAACCACCGGTGGACCGAGGGGACAACAAGGCCGACATTGTGATTGCGCCCGGAGGCCAGGCTGGAAGCGTGGTAGGACAGGACGAAGCCAAGCTCAGCGGCGGCGGTCTGGGCGCGTTCCCGGCTTCGCGGGGAAACGTTGCCTTTGCCGCTCAAGGCGCGCGAAACGGTGGCGATGGAGAGGCCGGCCCGTTCCGCGACGTCCTTGATGCCGGGCATGCCTAGCCCTCCGTGTCCTCGATGTAGATTTTCAGCCAAACAGTTTCACCTGAGCTTAACGGATCGCCGGCGCTGTCCATGCCCCCAACGTCGTAGCCGGCCTCCGGTGACGTTGAGCTGCGCAGCAGCACCCGCCCGGCGGGCAGTTCCAAGGGCTCGGACCCCACATTCAGCAGCACGAGCGTGGAGCCGTTGAGGAAGGCAAGGCTCGTGTCCGTGCACAGGTCCTCGTACCAGGACAGTGAGCCGCGGCCCAGGTCCAGCCGGCGGCGGAGCTCCAGCATGCGCTTGTAGAGGCTTAGGTGCGACGACGGTGAAGCGGCCTGCACATCCCGTGCCAGCCGGGCGAAGCTTTCCGGCTGCGGCAGCCAGGGGTCCTGCCCGTCGCCAAATCCTGCGTGTAGTTCTCCGGCCCGCCAGGGCAGCGGGACGCGGCAGCCGTCGCGGCCCAGCCGTGCGCCGCCGCTGCGGGCAAAAGTGGGGTCCTGGCGCCGGGTGTCCGGGATGTCGATCCCGTCCGGAAGGCCGAGTTCTTCGCCCTGGTAGAGGTAAGCCCCGCCGGGCAGCCCGAGCATGAACAGGGACGCCGCTGCCGCGCGGGAGCGTCCGAGGTCCTCGTCCGGCTGGGGATCCCAGGTGCCGATTCCGTCACCGTCGCGCGGCGCCTGCCCGTTGTATCCGAAGCGGGTGGCGTGGCGGACGACGTCGTGGTTGGAGAGCACCCACGTGCTGGGGGCGGCGACGGCGTCCAGCGACGTCAGTGACTCGGTGATGACGTGGCGCATGCGATGCACGTCCAGGCCCGCGTGGAGGTAGGGGAAGTTGAAGGCCTGATGCATTTCGTCCGGGCGCACCCAGTCGGCGAGCCGGGGGAGCGGGTCAACGTTTGCCTCGGCGCAGAGGATCCGGTCGGGGCCGTACTCGGCGAGAATCAGCCGCCACTGGCGGTAGATGTCGTGGAGGGCAGGCTGGCCAAACATCGGAGCGTCGCGTCCGGGGAAGCCGTCAGAGCTGCTGCCGTCGGCGCGGCCGCCCCACTCCGGCAGGCCGGTGGCCTTCACGAGGGCGTGCGCCACGTCCACCCGGAAACCGGAGACGCCGCGGTCCAGCCAGAAGCGCAGGACCCGCTCGAATTCCACGTGGACGGCGCGGTTGTCCCAGTTGAAGTCCGGCTGGGAGGAGTCGAAGAGGTGCAGGTACCACTGGCCCGGGGTCCCGTCGGGTTCGGTGATCCGAGTCCACGCCGACCCGCCGAAGTGGGACTGCCAGTTGTTCGGCGGTTCTTCGCCGAAGGTTCCCTTGCCGTCGCGGAAGATGAACATGTCCCGCTCCGGGCTGCCGGCGGGAGCGGCCAGGGCGGCCTGGAAGGCCGCGTGCTGGTCCGAGCAATGGTTGGGCACCAGGTCAACGATCATCCGCAGTCCCAGCCGCGCGGCCTCGGCAATCATGGCGTCGAAGTCGTTCAGCGTGCCGAACAGGGGGTCGACGTCGCAGTAATCGCTCACGTCGTAGCCGGCGTCGCGCTGCGGAGACCGGTAGAACGGCGAAAGCCAGACGGCATCGATGTCCAGGTCGGCGAGCCGGGGAAGCTCGGCTGTGATTCCGGCGAGGTCGCCGATGCCGTCGCCGTTCAGGTCCCGGAACGAGCGAGGGTAGACCTGGTAGATGACGGCGGACCGCCACCATCCCGGGATGTGGTCTGCGGCGTGCACCGGGGTCAGCGGACCCGTCAGGGGGCCGGCCTGCGCGGCGGGGGAGAGGAGAACTGAATCAACGGACATGACGGTAATCGTAAGTCCCACACCGGGAAAATGAAAACGCTTCCAGTCACATTCGAATCGGGCAGTTTCGGCCAGTCGTTGGACTGTCCCGGCCCGGCGTCCGGCCAGCCAGCGGAGCCCCTCGCCCCGGGCTGGTGCGGTGACTTTTCAAAGTGGTACCTAGCGTGTACTTTGGAAGCGCTTGCAGTTGTGAGCCACATCACCGACGATGCCACGGGGCTCTGGAATGGACTTCCAGGGCCTTACGCGTGGATGCAGGAATTTATGAAAGGGACACCAATGAAGGTGCAGAACACCCTCACGAACGGAACGAGCCGCCGCGTATTCACCGCGGGCGCTATTTCCGTAGTGGCCGCACTGGCCCTCAGCGCGTGCGGCGGCGCCGCGGCCACCGCACCCGCGACCGCGACGGCCAAGCCTGACCTGAAGGCCTCCGGCGCCAGCACGATCACCATGTGGGTCGATGCCGAGCGCGCGCCCGCGCTGAAGGACATCACGGCCAAGTTCCAGACCGATACCGGCATCGCGGTCAAGCTCGTCGTCAAGGACTTCGCCGCTGTCCGCGACGACTTCATCACCCAGGTCCCGACCGGCAAGGGCCCGGACCTGATCGTTGGCCCGCACGACTGGGTCGGCAAGTTCGTCCAGAACGGCGTGATCGCTCCGGTGGAGCTCGGGGACAAGAAGTCCGAGTTCCAGGACTCCTCCATCAAGGCCATGACCTACAACGGCTCCGTCTACGGCGTCCCGTATGCGATCGAGAACATCGCCCTGCTCCGCAACACGGACCTCGTTGCCCAGAGCGCCAAGACCCTGGACGAGGTCGTCGCCAACGGCAAGAAGGCCGTGGCCGACGGCAAGGCGAAGTTCCCGTTCCTCGTGGGCATGGACCCGAAGCAGGGCGATCCGTACCACCTCTACCCGCTGCAGGCCTCAATGGGCTCGCAGGTCTTCGGCAAGGCAGCCGACGGCGGCTACGACCCCAAGCAGCTCCTGATCGGCGACGCCTCCGGCGTCGAGTTCGCCAAGAAGCTGGCCGCCTGGGGCGACAAGGGCGAAAAGATCATCAACTCCAACATCACCGGTGACATCGCCAAGGAGAAGTTCCTGGCCGGCGAGTCCCCGTACTACCTGACCGGCCCGTGGAACGTGCCGGACGTGCAGAAGAAGGACATCAAGTTCGCTGTTGACGAGCTGCCGACCACCGGCGACCAGCCGGCCCAGCCGTTCATCGGCGTCAACGGCTTCTTCATCAGCGCCAAGAGCGCCAACGCCCTGGCCACCAACGAGTTCGTCACCAACTACCTGACCTCTGAGGCCGCCCAGGACTCCATGTACAAGGCCGGCGGCCGCCCGCCGGCACTGAAGGCCTCCTTCGAGAAGGCAGCAAGCGACCCGGTTGTCGCCGCCTTTGGCAAGATCGGCGCCAACGGCGTCCCGATGCCGGCCATCCCGGAAATGAGTGCCGTCTGGGCCGACTGGGGAGCCACCGAGCTCGCCCTCATCAAGGGCCAGGGCGATCCCGCCGCTGACTGGGCCAAGATGGCCGCCAGCATCAAGAGCAAGATCAAGGGTTAGTCCCCGCGCCGGTTCCTGACGCTTCCCCAAGCGCCAGTAACCGGCGGCACCGGGCCGGGCGGCCGTGAGGCCGCCCGGCCCGTTCCTGCATCACCCCAGCTTCTCCCAAGGACTGTAGACAGCCATGTCAGATACCGAACTCCGCGAGGACATAGACCCCGCACTGTCGTCCGCCCCGGACGCCGCCCCCACAACCTCAGCCCGGCGGGCCGGCAGCGCCCACCCACGCCGGAGCGGCCCCGAGGGGGTGAAGGGAACCATCGCGAAGATCGTGCTGCTGGGCCTCGCGGACGCCCTCGCTGTCTACATCCTGATGATGCTTTTCCTGAGCCAGTCCTGGCTGGCGTTGGGAGTCTCCGCCGCCGTCGTGCTCGTGATCAACTGGATCTACCTGCGCAAGGGCGGCCTGCCCGCCAAGTACCTGGCCCCGGGCGTGCTCTTCCTGCTCGTATTCCAGGTCTTCGTGGTCATGTTCAGCGGTTACATCGCGTTCACCAACTACGGCGACGGCCACAACAGCACCAAGGATGACGCGATCGCCGCCATCCAGCTCACCGCGCAGAAGCGGGTGCCCGAGTCGCCGGCCTACAAGGCCGCCGTGCTCACCAAGGACAACTCCTTCTACCTTCTCTTCACCGACCCGCAGGGCAAGGTCTCGCTCGGTAACACCGAGACGCCGCTCGCGGAAGCCCCCGGCGCCGGCAAGGACTCGACCGGGAAGGCCAACGCCCTGGCCGGCTACCGAACCCTGAACTTCCAGGAGATCGTTGCCAACCAGCAGAGCATCCTGGACATCACCGTCCCGGTCTCCGCCAACCCGGCCGACGGCACCCTGCGCACCGCGGACGGCAGCAACGCCTACCAGTTCAAGCCGTCGCTGAAGTACGACGCCGCTGCCGACACTTTCACGGACACCGTCTCCGGTGCCGTCTACCGCGACAACGGCAAGGGCGCCTTCGCGGCAGGCAACGGCGAGACGCTCTCCACCGGCTGGAAGATCGACGTCGGGATGGAAAACTTCGCCCGCGCCTTCACCGACCCCAGCCTGCGCGGCCCGCTGCTCGGCGTTATCCTCTGGACCTTCACTTTCGCCCTGGCTTCCGTCGCTCTGACCTTTGCTCTGGGGCTGTTCCTGGCCATCACCTTCAACCGCGAGGACCTCAGGGGCAAGAAGGTCTACAGGATCCTGATGATCCTGCCGTACGCCTTCCCCGCCTTCCTCACCGGCCTGGTCTGGTCCGGCATCCTCAACCCGGAATTCGGGTGGCTCAACCAGAACTTGTTCGGCGGGGCATCCATCGGATGGCTCACCGACCCGTTCCTGGCCAAGATCAGCGTGCTGGTGGTCAACCTCTGGCTGGGTTTCCCCTACATGTTCCTGGTCTGCACCGGCGCGCTGCAGTCGCTGCCCAGCGAGCTGGACGAGGCCGCCCGGATGGACGGTGCCGGCCCGTGGCGGGTGTTTCGCTCCATCAAGCTCCCGCTGCTGCTGGTCTCGATCGCGCCGCTGCTGATCTCCTCCTTCGCCTTCAACTTCAACAACTTCAACGTGATCTTCATGCTCACCGGCGGCGGACCCCGCTTCGAGGACACCAACCGGGACATCGGAGCCACCGACATCCTGATCACCCTGGTGTACAAGGTGGCATTCGGGCAGGGCACTGGCCGTGACTACGGCCTCGCCAGCGCACTGGCGATCATCATCTTCATCATCGTGGCCACTGTCTCGGCCATCAGTTTCAAGCAGACCAAGGCACTCGAGGACGTGAACGCATGAACGGGTCAGCATCGCGCACCGCCGCTCCGGCAGAGAAAACCCGGCAGGCTGGAGGGACCGGCCCCGGCAACATCACCACCGGCCCCGGCACCATCACCACCGGCCCCGGCACCATCACCACCGGCGCGACCGACGTCGAATACCTCAAGTCGCTGCAGCGCCGGCGCCCGTTCGGCGCCTGGTTCAAGGACAAAGGATGGCGCCACCTGGTGGGGTGCATCGTGACGGTCTTCGCGGTCTTCCCGCTGCTCTACGTGCTGTCCGCAGCGCTCAACTCCACCGGCACCCTGGTGGGTTCCAACGCGCTGTTCAGCAGGATCGACTTCGGCAACTTCACCGCCCTGTTCGACATGCCCTCGCGGCCCTTTGCCCGCTGGTTCGGCAACACCATGGTGGTGGGCGGCGTGACCTCCGCGGCCACCGTGTTCCTGGGCGCCATGGCGGCGTACGCCTTCTCCCGGATGCGCTTCACCGGGCGCCGGATCGGCCTGCTGAGCCTGCTGCTGCTCCAGATGTTCCCGCAGCTGCTGGCCGTCGTCGCCATCTTCCTGCTCCTGAGCGGCATCTCCGAGGTCATCCCGGCCCTCGGCCTGGGCAGCCAGCTGGGCCTGATCATGGTGTACCTGGGCGGCGCCCTGGGCGTGAACACCTACCTCATGTACGGCTTCTTCAACACCGTGCCGCAGTCCCTGGACGAGGCGGCGAAGATCGACGGCGCCAGCCACGCGCAGATCTTCTTCGGCATCATCATGCGGCTCGTCACGCCGATCCTGGCGGTGGTGGGCCTCCTGACGTTCATCGGCATCTCCGGCGAGTTCGTGATCGCCTCCGTGGTGCTCACGGACCCGGACAGCCAGACCCTCGCCGTGGGTCTGTACTCCTTCGTGGCGCAGCAGCGCTCGGAGAACTGGGGAGTCTTCGCCGCCGGCGCCGTGCTCAGCGCCATCCCGGTGATGGCCCTGTTCCTGTTCCTGCAGCGCTACATCGTCAGCGGCCTCACCGCGGGCTCGGTGAAGGGCTAGGCATGACGCTGCCAGGCAGCGCCGGCCCGCTGCCGCACCACGACGGTTCGGCACTCCACGCGCCCCGGCACGTGGAACCGGGGGCGGACGTCCGGCTGCGGCTCCGCGTGCCGGCCGTCTGGGGGCGGCCCGCCCGGGTGTGGCTCCGGTCCATCCACGACGGCGAACCCCGCTACGATCCGGCCAGGAACCTTGGCGACGTCGACGGGTGGACCTGGTGGGAGGCTGCGATGGTGGTGACCAACCCGGTGGCCCGCTACCGGTTCCTGATCGAGGTCGGCCCGCGGTATTGGACCCTCAACGCGCAGGGCCTATTCAGCCGGGACGTCTCCGACTACGCCGACTTCCGCCTCACCACGTTCCGGCCCGCCCCCAAATGGCTGCGCCGGGGAACGATGTACCAGATCTTCCCGGACCGCTTCGCCCGCTCCACGCCGTCGCAGCCGGCGCCGGAACATACTTCCCCGGACGAGGCGTTCCCGGACTGGGCCGTGCCGTGCGGGTGGGACACCACCGAGGTCGAGGGCTCCGGTCCGCAGACCCCGTACCAGTACTACGGCGGCGACCTCCGGGGCATCACCGAGCGGCTGGACCACATTCAGGCGCTCGGGGCCGACGTCATCTACCTGACGCCGTTCTTCCCGGCCCGCTCCAACCACCGCTACGACGCCGCCACCTTTTCCATGGTGGACCCACTGTTGGGCGGGGACGAGGCCTTGGTGGAACTCGTCCAGGCCGCCCACGCCCGCGGTCTGCGGGTGATGGGTGACCTCACGGCCAATCATTCCGGCGACGCCCACGAATGGTTCCAGCGCGCCCTGGCCGACCCGGCCTCCGAGGAAGCCGGGTACTACTACTTCAATGCCGACCACACGGCGTACGAGTCCTGGTACGGCGTCAGGTCGCTGCCCAAGCTCAACTGGGCCTCCCCGGGCCTGCGCGAGAAATTCGTCCTGGATGACGATTCCCCGGTGGCGGTCTGGCTCCGGCCGCCGTTCAACCTGGACGGCTGGCGGATCGACGTCGGCAACATGACCGGCAGGCTCGGCGGCACCGATCTGAACTACGACGTCGCCCGGCTGATCGCGGACCGCGTCCGTTCGATCAACCCCGAGGCGGCTCTGCTCGCCGAGGCCACGAATGACGCGGCACCCGACTTCAGCGGCGAGCACTGGCACGGTGCCATGACCTACTCCAACTTCACCCGCCCGCTGTGGTCCTGGCTCGCAGGGGACGCGGGACACGTCAATTTCTTTGGAACCCCGCTGCCCGGCCCCAACCGGACCGCCGCGGAGGACTTCCTGGCCACGCACCTGGACCTCGCTTCCGCGTTCAGCTGGGACGTCCGTCAGCAGAACATGAACGCCCTGAACAGCCACGACACCGCGCGGGCGGCCACCGTGATGATCGACGGCGGCCAGCGGCTCGGCGCGCTGCTGATGTTCACCCTGCCGGGCGTTCCCGTGGTGTTCGCCGGCGACGAGTTCGGACTCAAAGGCGACAACGGGGAGTCCTCCCGGACGCCCATGCCCTGGGACGACCCCAGCCGCATCCTCACCGACCTGACGGCGGACTACGCAGCCCTCACCGCGCTGCGCCGGGACCAGCCCGCACTGACGGGCGGCGGCGTGCGCTGGCTGTACGCACGCGGGGACGTCCTGGCGTTCGTGCGTGAAACAGGGAAGAGCGCCGTGCTCGTGGTGGTGGCCCGGGCCGGGGCGGAGGCGGAACTGGCTCCCGGAACACTCTCAGGGGCCCAGTTCGCGGCCCTGGCCGGGCGGCCTGCCTACGCGGCGGGCGAGGTCATGGTGGAACTGCGGCGGGAGCCGTGCGGGGAGCCGGGCGGGGCGCCGGAGCCATCGCCGGAAGCGTCTGCCGGGAAGATCAGGGCGGATGAGGCCGCCCGATCCGCCCTGATCCGCACCCGGGGTCCGGCCGCGGCCGCATGGGTGCTGCCCGGGACCCGGCTGCCGCTCCCGCAGTCTTAGACTGGGAACCGGATTCGACCGAACTGGAGACCGCATGCGCAGCATCATCGACGAGCTGACCACCGCCCTGGGCGCGGCGAAAATTGCCGTGGACGCCACCACCCTGGCCGCCTATGCCGTGGACCAGGCTCCCGTCCTGGACTATCAGCTCCCGCAGGCGGTGGTCCGCGCCGAATCGGTGGCCGACGTGCAGGCAACTGTGCGTGCCTGCGCCGCCTTTGGCGTCGCGCTGGTGGCGCGCGGGGCCGGTACCGGGGTCTCCGGGGGCGCCCACGCGAGCGCGGGCTGCGTGGTGCTCACGCTCGAGGGGATGAACCGCGTCCTGGACCTCAACCCGGATGACGAGACCGCCGTCGTGGAACCCGGCGTCATTAACGCCGACCTGAATGCGGCCGCCGCCGTGCACGGGCTCATGTATGCCCCGGATCCTGCAAGCTTCAAGATGTCCACCATCGGTGGCAACGTGGCCACCAACGCCGGCGGGCTGCGCTGCGCGAAGTACGGGGTGACCCGCGACTCTGTCCTGGCGCTCGACGTCGTCCTCGCGGACGGCTCCCTCATCCATACCGGCCACCAGACCTTCAAGGGCGTCGCCGGCTATGACCTCACCGGGCTGTTCGTCGGCTCGGAGGGGACCCTGGGGATCGTGGTCGGTGTCACCGTACGGCTGAAGTACCTGCCGCGCGACGTGCACACCATCGCCGCCTTCTACCCGGACTTCCGCAGCGCCGCGGCCGGGGTCCTCGCAGTGGGGAGGGCCCGCGTGCAGCCGGCCATCATGGAACTGCTCGACGGCGGCTCGCTCGCCCAACTCGATGACCTCCACGGCTCGGACCTGGCCGCACGCGGGGCATCCCTGCTGCTGATCCAGACCGACGGCTTCGGTGCGGCGGCGGAAGCCGCGGCCATCCGCCCGGTCCTGGTGGCGGGAGGAGCGGTGGTGACCATGGAGGCCAACGCGGAGGCAGAGGAGCTTGTCGAACTGCGCCGCAACAGCCGAGGGACCGAGGTGGACGACGAATACCGGGTGGGCGAGGACGTGGCCGTGCCGCGTTCGCGGCTGGTGGATTACGTCGCCGAGCTTGAGTCCATGGCGGCGGAACACCGGGTGCAGCTCAAAGTCGTGGCCCACGCCGGTGACGGCAACCTGCACCCCACCTTCTGGGTCGACCGGGCGGACAATGCCGTGGACCCCGATGCCATGGCCCGCCTGGGCGCCGCCCTGGACCGGTCGATTGCCGTGGCCCTGGCCATGGGCGGCACGATCACCGGCGAACACGGGATCGGGCAGTACAAGCTGCGCTGGCTTGGCCTGGAGCAGAAGGAACCCGTGCGGGAGCTGCAGCGCCGGATCAAGGAACTCTTCGATCCGGCCGGGATCCTGAACCCCGGCAAGGCGATTTAGCTCAAGGCGATTTAGCCCGGGCGTGCCACAACATGCCCGGCGCGCGGCTTAGTCGTCGGAGTCGGGGTATTCGTCTACTGAGTCGTCGGCGCCGTAGCGTGATTCCTCGGTCTCCACCTCAAGGATCTTGAGCAACCCCGTGTCCGGGTTGAGCATGATCGCGGCCTCGTCCCGGCGGTGGCGGAGTTCGTTGTCGATGTAGGACTGGACGGCCTCCGCCAGGGGGATGTGCCGGTTCTCTTTCTCGGACATGTACCAGCGGTGCTCCAGGACCTCGTGCACCGCCTCGGCCGGCTCGAGCTTGCCGGAGAGGTCGCGGGGGATGGCCCGGACGATCGGTTCGAAGATCTGGCTGACCCACAGGTGCGCGCTGTATTCCTCGTCCATGCCCGGGTTGTTGTCCGCCCGGAACGAGTCCATGTCGTTCAGGAGCCGGCGGGCCTGGTTTTCCTGGGCGTCCAGGCCGGTCAGGCGCAGCAGCCGGCGCTGGTGATGCCCGGCGTCGACGACCTTCGGCTGGAGCTGGATGGTCGAGCCGTTCTGCGTGGTCTTGATCGCGTATTCCTCGACGTCGAACCCCAGCTCGTTGAGCCGCCGGATCCGGGCGGCCACGCGCCAGCGTTCCCCGATCTCAAACGATTCCTTTGCCGTCAGCTCGGTCCACAACCGCCGGTAGCTGTCCATGATCAGCTCGCTGGTGGCCACGGGGTCCACCTTCTCCTCGATCAGGCCGCCGTCGAGGAGGTCCATGAGTTCCCCGGCGATGTTGACGCGGGCGATTTCGAGGTCGTACTCGCGCTGGCCGGTGGACAAATCCGGGTACAGTTCGCCGGTCTCGGCATCGACCAGGTAGGCGGCGAACGCGCCGGCGTCGCGGCGGAACAAGGTGTTGGAGAGCGAGACGTCGCCCCAGTAGAAGCCGATCAGGTGCAGCCGGACCAGCAGCAGGGCCTGGGCGTCGATGAGGCGGGTCAGGGTGTCCTTGCGCAGCATCTGGGAGAAGAGCGCACGGTAGGGCATGGAGAACTTCAGGTGCCGGGTGACCAGCACGGGGTTCAGCGGCCGGCCCTCCGGGGTGGTGCGTCCGGTGATGACGGCCACCGGCTCCACGCCGGGAACGTCCAGCCGGGCGAGTTTGCGCAGCATGTGGTATTCGTGGCGGGCCACGTGCTCCGAGGTTTCCTTGATGGCGATCACGGAGCCGCCGAGGTGGGCGAAGCGCACGATGTGCCGTGAGATGCCGCGGGGGAGGGCTGCCAGATATTCGGCCGGCCAGTCCTCGAGGGCAATGTGCCAGGGCAGGTCCAGCAGCTCGGGCTCGGTGGCGGCGGCCGTGATGCTCAGCGAGCTGGACACCATCGCGGCCTTGTCGTCATTGGCGCTGGCGGCCTCGAACCGGGGCAGTTTCCCGATCTGACCGTAGTCGGTGGGCTCGTCGTGCCACTGGGCACTGTTTTCCTCGGTCATGGGGTTTCCTCGGTCATGAATCAATTCTTCCGTATTTGGCGGGCCGCACCTAAAGCAGGGCTGTTAACGCCCGACGGCGGCCCTCCACTGGGGAGGACCGCCGTCTGCTGAGCCGGTGGGTGGGCCCACGCCGGCAGGGTTCCCTGACCGACGCGAAGCGAGGTTAGGGAACCGGTGGGTGGGCCCACGCCGGCAGGGTTCCCTGACCGACGCGAAGCGAGGTTAGGGAGCCGGTGGGGACTAGTCGCCGAGGCGCAGGCCGGTCTTGGTGTCGAACAGGTGTACGTGGCCCGACTGGGGGCGGACCCAGATGGACTCACCCTTCATCGGGGGGCGGCGGCCGTCGACGCGGGCCACGATGTCGTGGCTCTGGCCATCGAGCGTGGTGTGGCCGTAGACGTAAGCGTCGGCGCCGAGTTCTTCGACGACGTCGACCTCGACCTGGAGACCTTCACCCTGGGCAACAGTCTCAAGGTCTTCCGGGCGGGAACCGAGGGTCACGGTCTGGCCGTGGGCTTCCTCGAGGACGTCGCGCGGAACCGGGTAAACGGTTCCGCCAAACTGCACGCCGCCGTCGACAACGGGGAGTTCGAGCAGGTTCATGGCGGGGGAGCCGATGAAGCCGGCCACGAAGACGTTCTTGGGCTTGTCGTACAGGTTGCGCGGGGTGTCGACCTGCATCAGCAGGCCGTCCTTCAGCACGGCGACGCGGTCACCCATGGTCATGGCCTCGACCTGGTCGTGGGTCACGTAGACCGTGGTGACGCCGAGGCGGCGGGTCAGGGACGCGATCTGGGTGCGGGTCTGCACGCGCAGCTTGGCATCCAGGTTGGACAGCGGCTCATCCATGAGGAATACCTGCGGGTTACGCACAATGGCGCGGCCCATGGCAACGCGCTGACGCTGGCCGCCGGAGAGGGCCTTCGGCTTGCGGTCCAGGTACGGTTCGAGGTCGAGCAGCTTGGCGGCCTCACGGACGCGCTCGGCGCGCTCTTCCTTGCTGACGCCGGCGATCTTCAGTGCGAAGCCCATGTTGTCCGCCACAGTCATGTGCGGGTACAGGGCATAGTTCTGGAACACCATGGCGATGTCGCGATCCTTCGGCGGGACGTCCGTGACGTCGCGGTCGCCGATGAGGATGCGGCCGGAGTTGACGTCCTCGAGACCTGCAAGCATGCGCAGGGAGGTCGACTTTCCGCAGCCGGAGGGTCCAACGAGGACCAGGAATTCGCCATCGGCGATATCAATGTTGAGCTTGTCAACAGCGGGCTTCTCGGTGCCCGGGTACAGACGTGTTGCGTTATCAAAAGTAACTGTAGCCACAGTTATCAATCCCTTCACCGGCAGGTACGTGCCGGACGATCCGTAGTGAATGGTCGTTTTATGCAGTTGTTAATTCAATTGTGGGATTTCATACGCATACTCCTCGGCCGAAGCCGAGGAGTACCCAGTGACGCCGCACGGTAATTGTGCGCCACATCACAAACAGAGTATGTCAGATATATGCCAAATGGGTTAAAAAGTTACGGATGTCACACGTGGGGTCAGACACATGGCGCCAGAAGTGGGTATGTATGCTGTGCGCATGACGGCACTGCAGATCTATGTCAGTTTCCCCGGCACGGCGCGTGAAGCACTTGGCTTCTACGCCGACGTCTTCGGCGGAGAGCTTGCCTTGTTCACCTACGAGGAGTTCAACCGCAGCGATGGCCCGCCGG
Organism: Arthrobacter sp. 01L42; assembly: GCF_056400005.1. Classification (NCBI taxonomy): domain Bacteria; kingdom Bacillati; phylum Actinomycetota; class Actinomycetes; order Micrococcales; family Micrococcaceae; genus Arthrobacter; species Arthrobacter sp. 01L42. The sequence continues at coordinate 14,659 of NZ_JBFTSL010000035.1, forward strand.
ATGCCATTGCCCACGGACAGCTGAACGGCGCAGTCGCTTTGGCGGGGTCGGATGCGGCCCCGGGGGAGAAAAGCGTCCGGTTCGAAGGCCTCATGCTCTCGCTGCTGGGGACCGCCGAACCGGCAGTTCTCCACGAGTGGTTCGACAAGCTCGCCGTTGACGGCCGGGTGATCGACCCCCTTGCCCCGAAGCCCTGGGGCGCAACAGATGGCCAGGTCCTCGACCGTCACGGACTGCACTGGTTGATCGGCTACGAACCTGAGTCGTGACCGACGCCCGGTTGACCGCTCCGTAGGCCCGCGTTAGCTCCCGGAGTCGAGGGCCTTCTTCCGCTCCCGCAGGAGGGCCTCCAGCAGTTCGCAGATGTGCACCGGCGCCTCCACCCGGAACTCGGCCTGGGTGAAATCGAGCCCCACCTTTACCCCGAGATCGCCCGGGACGAGGCTGGCCAGGGCGTCCTCGTCGGTGGTGTCGTCTCCGGCGAAAGCCACAGCCGTGGCTCCGGCAGCCTGCCGCAGGAAGGCAATGCCCTCGCCCTTTGAGGCGTTCACGACAGAGGTCTCCAGGACGCGGTTGCCCGACTTGAGGAAGACGCCGCTGCGGTCCTGCAGGACCGCCCGCGCCGCGGCGACGGCGTCCTCGGCGACGTCGTCCGCCGCGAGCCGCGTGTGCAGGACGACGCCGGCCGGCTTGTCTTCCAAAAGGGTCCCAGGGGCCTGTTCCACGATTCCCTCAAGCTCCCGGCGGACCTCGGCCAGGAGTTCGCGTTGGGCGTCGTCGAGCATGAGCTCCGAGGAGCCGGGCCCCATCCAGACCTCTGCGCCGTGGCTGCCGATCAGCAGCGTCTCCTCCGGCGGGGAGGCGACGGCCCGCAGGCTGTCCAGCGCCCGGCCGGAGATGAGCGCCGTCGTCGTCCGGGGAAGTTCCGCCAGCGCCGCGAAGGCGGCGGCGGAGCGCGGGAGCGCACGGGCGTCGGCCGCATGATCCACGAGCGGTGACATGGTGCCGTCGAAGTCCATCGCCACGAGCAGGTGCCCGGTGCCGGCGACGCGGCGCACGGCTGCCAGCAGCTCAGGGGAAAGTGAGAGTGGGGCCGGGTTTGGAGTGTTGGTCTCTGAGTCGTGGGTTCCGGCGGCGTCAGGAGTCATCGCGTACAACCTTTTCGGCGAGGGCTTTCAGGAAGTCGGAGGACCAGAGGTCGACGTCGTGGTCCAGAATCTGCTTGCGCATGGCCCGCATGCGGCGTGATGCCTCGGCCGGCTGCATGTTGACGGCCCTCATGATCGTGTCCTTGAGGCCGTCAATGTCGTGCGGGTTCATCAGCAGGGCCTGCTTGAGCTGGTCGGCGGCGCCGGCGAACTCACTCAGTACCAGCGCTCCGTCGTTGTTTGTCCGGGCCGTGACGTATTCCTTGGCGACGAGGTTCATGCCGTCCCGCAGGGCGGTGACCAGCATGACGTCCGCGGCCAGGTACAGGGACACCATCTCTTCGATGGGGTAGCTGTGGTGCAGGTAGCGGACGGCCGTGCTCTCCATGGTGTCGAAGGTGCCGTTGATGTGGCCCACTGTGCCCTCGACCTCCTCGCGGAGCAGGCGGTACTGCTCCACACGCTCACGGCTGGGGCTGGCCACCTGGATCAGGGTCGCGTCCTCGACGGTGACCTTGGCGTCCTGCAGCAGTTCCTCGTACGCCTTGAGCCGGTGCCGGATGCCCTTGGTGTAGTCGAGCCGGTCGACGCCGAGCAGGATGGTCTTGGGGTTGCCGAGGTCCCGGCGGATCTGCTGCGCCCGCTCGATTACCTCCGGCTTCTTCGCCAGCTCGCTGATCTGCTTGACGTCAATGGAGATTGGGAAAGCCTGGGCCCTCGCGATGTGGGTGGTCTCGCCATCGGCGCCCCGGACATGGACCTGCTGCTGCTTGACGCTCGCGCCAAGGAAGCGCCGTGCGGAGCGCATGAAGTTTCCGGCATCGCTGCTGCGCTGGAAGCCCACCAGGTCCGCGCCCAGCAGGCCGTCGATGATCGCACGGCGCCACGGGAGCTGGGCAAAGATCTCCGGCGGCGGGAAGGGGATGTGGTTGAAGAACCCGATCTTCAGATCCGGCCGGGCCTCCCGGAGCAGCTTGGGAACCAGTTGGAGCTGGTAGTCCTGCACCCAGACGGTGGCACCCTCGGCCGCATGGCGGATGACGGCGTCGGCGAACCTCCGGTTGACCTTCCGGTACGAATCCCACCACGTGCGGTGGAACTCCGGCGGGGCGATCACGTCGTGGTAAAGCGGCCACAACGTGGCGTTCGAAAAGCCCTCGTAGAAAAGCTCGATGTCCTCGGTGCTCAGCTGGACGGGGATCAGGTCGATGCCGCCGTGGCTGAAAGGCTTGACCGTCTCATCGGGGGCCCCGTGCCAGCCCACCCACGCGCCGTCGGTCTTGGTCATCATCGGGGCCAGGGCTGTCACGAGTCCGCCGGGGGAGCGGCGCCAGCCATCCTCGCAGCCGGCCTCGTCGGCAGAACAGCGGTCGACGGGCAGCCGGTTGGACACCACCATGAAGTCGAACTGATCCCCTGCCGCGGCGCCGTCGGTGGCCGCCCGCGCCGCTTCAGTGGTGCTCTGTGTGCCGTGGCCGGCGCTGTCCGTTGCTTCCATTGGTGCCCCCTGGGGTCCGCTCGTGGCTCTTCATCAACCCTAGCCGCCCGGAATCTTCCGGGCTATTCGTCCGTTGGGCAGGCGGAAGGGAAACTTGAAAGCGCAAGTTCTCGGGTTTCTCCCCTAAAATGATGACGTTGCCACTGAGTGGACCGTCCCTGGCCGAACGACCCGAGGAACCAATGAGCCCCGCAAACGAACCCCGACTGTCTAAGGCAGAGCGCACTGCCGCGGCGCGCGAGAAAGCCCGCGAGATCCGCGATGCGCAGCTGAAGAAGGAGAAGCGCAACAAGCTGCTGATCGGCTGGGGCATCGTTGCCGCCGTCGTCGCCATCATCGTGATCGTCGCGCTGGTTGTCACCTCCAACATCAAGAACAACGCCCCGGTTGCAGACGAGGGACCCACGCCGGCCAATGGCAACATCCACGGCGGTGTCACCCTGCTGGCGAACACCGAGGTGGCGAAGACCGATCCCGCAACCGTGAAGCTGTCCGACCTCCCGTCCGCTCCGGCCACGCCGCCGTCTCCGGTCACGGCCCCGGGCGCCGAGGCTGAGGCCGGCAAGCCGGTCAAGGTGGTCCTCTACATCGACTTCATCTGCCCCGTCTGCAAGAACTTCGAGGCGCAGTACAACGAGACGCTCACCAAGCTGCGCAACGAGGGCAAGATCACCGTGGAGTACCGCCCGCTCGGATTCCTTGACAGCCGGTCCACCACGAACTACTCCTCGCGCGCGGCCAACGCCGCAGCCTGCGTGGTCAACGAATCCCCGGAGAAGTACTCGGACTTCGTCGACCTGCTGTTCGCCAAGCAGCCGGCCGAAGGCAGCGCCGGACTCTCCGACAACGAGCTGAAGACGCTGGCCACCGACGCCGGGGCCAAGAGCATCGAGACGTGCGTGGATGGCAAGACCTACCGTCCGTGGGTGAAGCACACCACCCAGGAGGCCACGGTAATCGGCATCACCGGCACGCCCACCGTGTTCGTTGAAGGCAAGCAGTGGGGTGTCGGCGACAGCGCCCAGACCCCGTTCGACCAGTACCTGCAGGCCGCGGTCGACGCCAAGAAGTAACCGCACAAGGGCACATGCCGTTGAAGGCGCGCAGTTGAAGGCCACAAGTTGATGGCCCGGCCCCGGATCGTCCCGGGGCCGGGCCATTGCTTTTAGTCTTCGCTTCAGGCCTTCGCTGTGGCCTTCGCTGGGCGGGAGGGGCGTTGCGCGTTTTTCTCTGGGTTTTTCTCACCGGGCGTCGGTGGGCTAATCTTGTCTAGCGTCCTGGCATCCGCGCCATTTTGTGGCCCGGCGTTGTGTCGGGAAGCAGGAATGCCTCCTTAGCTCAGTTGGCCAGAGCACCGCTCTTGTAAAGCGGGGGTCGTCGGTTCGAATCCGACAGGGGGCCCCACGAACCCCTCCGTTCCGGCGAATTTGGCCGGGACGGAGGGGTTTTCTTATGTCCTAATACAGGCGACTAGCCGGGCGACGCATTTCCAGTCAACGTTTCCAGCCCTGTGGCGGAGGGTTCCGTTGACGAAGCGGCGAAGGTACCGGGTAACTCGTCAAAACAATTGAAGCTGTAGAGATGGATGCCGTCGACGACAGGCTGGGCGGTCAGCTCGTTGATGAGAGTGCCGGGCGAGTAGCGTTCGCCGCTCGGGAGGCGGCGGGCGAGCGGTCGTTTCCGGCTAAGGAACCGCAGGGACGTTCCGACGCCGATCTTCGTTGCCAGTGCAATCAGCCTGGTTCTTGGGACGGCCCCGGCAACCCCGGCCAGGACCGGCACAAACGCCTCATGAAGGAAACCCGCGGACAGGACCCCGACTACCGGGACCCGAAGTACTGGCAGGAATGGGTCAACCTGATCGCCCTGGCCGTGAACGAGGAAAACGCCTCCGGCGGCCGCGTCGTCACCGCCCCCACCAATGGCGCCGCCGGCATCATCCCGGCCGTGCTCTACTACGCGCTGCACTTCGCCCCCGGCATGGACCAGGCCACCCAGGCCGACCGGGACGACACGATCGTCAGGTTCCTGCTGACCGCCGGCGCCATCGGGGTGCTCTACAAGGAGCAGGCCTCGATCTCCGGGGCGGAAGTCGGCTGCCAGGGCGAGGTGGGCTCGGCGTCCTCGATGGCGGCCGCCGGCCTGGCCGAAGTCATGGGCGGCACGCCCCAGCAGGTGGAGAACGCCGCGGAAATCGCGATGGAACACAACCTGGGCCTGACCTGCGATCCGATCGGCGGGCTCGTGCAGGTCCCGTGCATCGAACGCAACGC
>NZ_JBFTSL010000036.1:0-11992 GCF_056400005.1 Arthrobacter sp. 01L42
ACGCCCGGTCCCATCCCGAACCCGGAAGCTAAGACCCACAGCGCCGATGGTACTGCACCCGGGAGGGTGTGGGAGAGTAGGTCACCGCCGGAACACCATTAACGGTCGAGGACCCCCACCACCAGGTGGGGGTCCTCCCGCATTTAACCGCCCAAAACACCCAACTGACTGGCAGCAGGGGCCGTTTTGGAGGCTCAGAACGGCCCCTGCTGCGAGTCAGTTGGGAAGAGGCCCCTGATGAAACAGGCGGGCAGTTCTGGCCATGCGTAAGGACCATGGGAAAACCTTGGGCATTTCCTTAATCGATGGAGACCTTGGGAATACCTTTAAACGGCCAACTATTTTGGTCATGCGCATTGAGGGGCAGGATTTGACCGGCTAGGGTTTGGATTCCTACGGACCACTAAGGCGCAGGGTGCGTCGACCGGACCTTATAGGAGTCCCGCGATGCGCGTAGATCCTAAATTCGCCTCGGGCAAGAAGGCAATTAAGAGGCATCGGTTTGCCCGGTCCTTTGTGGGGCGCCGAGGGATTTCCCTGGCGTCAGTTGTCTTCCTGATGGCTGCCACAATTTCACTTATTGCCGGCCCCGCAGAAGCCGCCACTTTGACCTTTTCCACCACGGCTGATGCCGTCGTGAAGCGCGACAGTCCCACTATCAATTTCCGCACGGCGACGGGCCTCAAGGCTGATAATTCGCCGGTCGAAATGATCTTCCTCAAGCTCACGGTCACCGGCACCGCCGGCAGTACCGTGACCGGCGCCAAGCTCCGGCTGTTCGCTACGGATCCATCCAACTCAGGCGGCCAAGTCCGACGGGTCCTCAACAACTCCTGGAGTGAGAACACGATCACCTTCAACAATGCGCCCGTTGCGGAAACGCCGATTGTGGCTTCGCGCGGCGCTGTTGCCGATAACACCTTTGTGGAGTTTGATCTCTTCAGCGCGATTAAGGGTGACGGGACGTATTCGTTCCGCATCAGCAACACATCCTCTGACGGCGTCATTTACAGTTCCAAGGAAACTTCCGTCGCCACGCAACGGCCCCGATTGACTGTCACCACGAACGCGACGCCGCCGCCACCTCCTCCGCCGCCCCCGCCGCCGCCTCCGCCCCCCGGCGACAACCCCTGCGGCACGGCGACCGCCCCTCCGGCGAAATACGACCACGTCATGTGGGTGCTTTTTGAGAACAAGACCTATTCCCAGGTCATCGGGAACGCCAGCGCGCCGTACATGAGTACGAAGGCGAACCAGTGCGCCTCGGTTTCCACCTGGGCTGACGCCGGCCTGGGTTTGCCCTCGTTGCCGAGCTATCTGGCCATGACCTCCGGCAGCACGCAGGGCGTCACGTCCGATTCGAGCCCGAGCGGCCTGCCGCCTATTACAGCCGACAATATCTTCCGGCAGGTGCGTACGTCCGGCCAGTCCTATAAGAGCTATATGGAGGACATGCCGTCGAATTGCCGGCTGAGCGCGTCCGGGTTGTATGCCGAGCGGCACAACCCCGAAATTTACTACCAAGGGACGGGGGACAGAGCGGCATGCGCGGTCAACAATGTGCCCTTGGGCACCGTGAGCGCCGGGCAGCTGGCGGGCGACCTCGCGAACAACACTCTGCCGAATTTCTCCGTGGTGGTGCCGAACGTTTGCAATGACATGCATGACTGCAGCGTCGCGACGGGCGACACCTGGCTCTCGCAATGGCTGCCGGTCATCCTAAACAGCCAAAGCTACCGGGCGGGACGCACGGCGATATTCGTGCTTTTTGACGAAGATACCCCGGTACCCAATTTCGTGGTGGCACCATCCGTGGTCCCGGGCACCGTTATCCAAGGAAACTACAGCCACTACTCCCTGCTCCGGACCACCGAAGAAATGCTGGCCATCAGCCTGAAGTTGCAGAACGCCGGCACGGCCCTGAGTTTCCGGTCGCCGCTGCGCATCTAGGCACTGCGGGGAATCCCAGCAGAGTCTCGGAAAGCTCCCGGCTCCGGCGGAACGAACTCTCAGTTGCACTCGTTAGAATTCGACGGGGCTGGATTCCAAAAGACCAGTTCATCGCATCGTTCTAAGGACACCTCAATGCCCGAGCGCACTATCGTCATCACCGGAGCCAGCGACGGCATCGGCGCGTCCGCCGCGCGGACCTTCGCCCGGCAGGGGGAACGTGTGGTCGTCGTCGGGCGTTCTGCGCAAAAGACCGAGGCGATCGCGAACGAAATCGGCGCGGAATTCTTTGTCAGCGACTTCGCCGACCTTGCCCAGGTGCGGACCCTGGCCACGCAGCTGAAGGAAAAGTACCCGCGGATCGACGTCCTGGCCAACAACGCCGGCGGCATCATGGGTCCCCGTGAGCTCACCGTGGACGGCCACGAGAGAACCTTCCAGGTCAACCACCTGGCCCCGTTCCTGCTCACCACCGAGCTGATCGAGGTGCTGACCGCCAGCCAGGCCACCGTCATCAACACCTCAAGCGTCGCGAATTCGCTCTTCGCCAAGTTCGACATCGACGACCTCGACGCGGCCAAGAGCTACTCCACCAACCGCGCCTACGGCAACGCCAAACTCGCCAACATCCTCTTCACCGCCGAACTCCACAACCGCTACAACACCGAGGGGATCTCGACGGCGGCGTTCCACCCCGGCGGCGTGGCCACCAACTTTGCGGCCGACTCCACGAGCCCCATGCGCCTGGCCTACAAGTCCTTCCTCAAGCGCTTCATGCTGACCCCTGACCAGGGCGCGGACACCCTTGTGTGGCTCGCCAACGCCACCCCGGGCCACGACTGGATCTCCGGCGCTTACTACGCCAAGCGGACGCTCTCGAAGGCCAACAGGCAGGCCTACGACGCGGGTCTGGCCAAGGCGCTGTGGCAGCGCAGCGAGGCGATGGTGGCCCCGGACCTCGACAAGCTGGACCAGGGCTCGGATCACGGCGCCTGAGCCTGACCGGAAACGCCGAATTCGTGGGTTAGCATTTTCCTGCCCCTCGCCGATCCGCGGCCGAGGGCTTCTACCTGGGGGAGTGCTCTTAAACGTGCGCCTGAAGAAATTGCTTATCGCGTCCCTGGCGGCATCCGCCGTCGTCCTGAGCGCTACGGCCGTGCCGGCATCCGCCGCGCCCGCGCCGAAGTCGTACAAGAACTGCACGGAGCTGAACAAGGTCTACCCGCACGGCGTCGGCAAGAAGGGCGCCCGCGACAAGACCAGCGGAAAGCCGGTCACCACGTTCCGTGTCGACAACACCCTGTACAGCCTCAACGACGGCGGTTTCCGCCAGTACGATCTCGACCGTGACAACGACGGCATCGCCTGCGAAAAGCGCTGATATGACCAGTCGGGATCCTCGCCAACGGCGGGGATCCCGACTGCTTTAAGCGGCTACGGCCCCGGGACTCTAACTTCTGGGGCCAGCCCGGACCATCCAACGAATTGCCAAGAACGGCCGCTAAGCCATGATGCTTAGCGGCCGTTTGCGTCCAATGGCAGAGTGAGGCGGCGTCAACGCGCTCCGATCCGGCTACGCCCGGCAGCAAGCGCGGGCCAAGCGGGGGCGGAGTAGGGGGCACAGCCAGGGTCCAAGCGGGGCGCAGAGCACAACCAGGGCACAGGCGCCGCCGTAAACCCGCCTACCGCGCGGCGTCGACCTTATCCAGGGCGTTCAGGGCACTTTCCATGGTCCCGGCCAGGTGGCTGGCGGGGGCTGGCTTGGCGAACAGGTAGCCCTGCAGGGAGTCGCAGCCGCGGTCCATCAGGTACTTGGCCTGCGCGGGCGTCTCGATGCCTTCAGCCGTGACTTTCAGGCCGAGGGCATGCGCTGCGCTGATCATGGTGGCGAAGAACGGGAGCTGTTCCTGGCCGGTCTTGATCATGGCCACGAAGGAGCGGTCGATCTTGACCTTGTCCAGGGGCAGTTCCTGAAGCCGGCCGAGCGTGGAATACCCGGTGCCGAAGTCGTCCATGGCAATCCGGACACCGGCGCCGCGCAGCTGCCGCAGCTGGCCCAGCACGTCCGAGGAGGCGTCGAAGAACACGCTCTCCGTCAGCTCAAGCGTGAGCTGTCGCGGGTCAACGCCCGTGGACGCCGCAATCGCCAGCACGTCCGCGGCGAAGTCCCGGTGCTGGAACTGCAGGCCCGAGACGTTCACGGCGACGCTGTAGGCAGGATCGCCGGCCAGCCAGGGCCGGATCTCGGCACAGGCACGGCGCAGGACCTCGTCGCCGATCTCGCGGATCAGGCCGCTCTGCTCCGCGACGGGCAGGAACTGGTTCGGCGGCACCAGCCGCCCGTGCCGTTCCCACCGCGCGAACGCCTCGAACTGCACCACCGAACCGATGCCGGGAGAGACCACGGGCTGGTAGTGCACCGAGATCTGGCCCAGTTCGACGGCGCGCCGCAGCCCGGAATCGCCGTCGGCCTTGTGGGCCGCGGTGTTCAGCATCTCCGGCCGGAACCGCATCCAATTGTTCTTCCCGGCAGCCTTTGCGGCGGTCATGGCGGCGTCGGCCTGCCGCAGCAGTTCCGCGCCGTCCAGCGTCTGCCCCGACTTCGACGCCAGTCCCATGCTCACGCCGGGCCGGACCATGGAGCCGCCCACGCGCAGGGGGGCGTAGAGGGACTCGGCGATCCGTTTGGCCACCGCGTCCGCGTTGAGGCATTCGGTGAGCAGCACCGCGAACTCGTCGCCGCCGAGCCGGGCCACCGTGTCATGCGGGCGGACGCAGTTGCGCAGCCTGGATGCCACCTCCACCAGCAGTTCATCGGCCGCGGAGCGTCCCAGCACGTCATTGAGGTGCTTGAAGTCATCGAGGTTCAGCAGCAGGATGTCCACCGGATCCGGGCGGCGCAGGGCCGCGGCGAGCCGCTCGTTGAAGAGCGGGCCGTTGGGCAGCGCCGTCAAGGGGTCGCGGAGCGAGCCCGCCTTGAGTTCGTCGTCGTGCTCGGCAAACGCCGCAGGAACGGCAGCCGCTGGACCTCCGGAAAGAGAAGCTCCCGCTGCACCGGAAGTACGACGGCGGGCAAAGTCGCCGCTGAGGGTGCGCCCGGCGCTGCCGGCGCCCGGGTTCCGCCCTGCGGCGCCGCGGATGGAGAGGGCCACGGACGTTCCGGCGTCGGCCGCTCCGGCCGCGGCGGGGACCAGCGAGCAGGTGATTTCAACGGGGAGTTCCGTGCCGTCGGCGCGGCGGCCCGAGCCAGCGAACGGGGAGCCGGCGAACGGGGAGCCGGGGCTTGCGGACTTGGCCAGCCCGGCCAGGACGCCGTGAAATGTCTCCCGCGAGGCCTCGGCCAGGAGCATGCTGTGGTCCGCGCCGAGCAGTTGCGCCCGCGGGTAGCCGAAGAGCCGTTCCGCGGCCGCATTGAGGAAGGAAATGGCTCCGTCCTCGGCGACCAGCAAAAGTGCGTCCGGGCTGTACTCCAGCAGTTGTTGTGCGAAACCAGCTTCCACGATGTCTAACAGCCCCCCGGCGATGAATACGGATAGCGGGCACCTTGCGGAGAGCAGGCGCACTGCGCTGACTGAATCATATGCGGTGCGGGCTCCCCGGACGGGATGGCCATCATGCCGCAATCAAATGTGTCGAACGGCCCCGGCTACCCGGGCAGCGGCACGCCCTCGAGCTCGGCGATGGCCGCCGCGGAGTTCCGGACCGCGCGGTGCCTGGCCGCCCCGGGTTCCGGGCGGGAGAAGAGGAAGCCCTGCAGGGCATCGCAGCCGTGGTCCATGAGATAGCGTGCCTGGGCCGGTGTCTCGATGCCCTCGGCCGTGACCTTCAGCCCCAGGCTCCGGGCCATGTGGATCATGGAGGTGAGGATGGGCAGCTTTTCGACGCCGGTCTGCAGCATCGACACGAAGGACTTGTCGATCTTCACCACATCCACCGGCAGGTCCTGCAGGCGGCCCAGCGAGGAATAGCCGGTCCCGAAGTCGTCCAGGGCCACCCGGATGCCGGCCTCACGAAGGGTCTCGAGCTGGCCGATCACGTGGGAATGGGCGTCGAAGAACACGCTCTCGGTCACCTCCAGGACCAGCTGGCGCGGGTCCACGCCGCTCCACGCCGCAATGTCCAGGACGCGCTCGGCGAAGTCCCGGTGCTGCAGCTGCACGCCGGAGACGTTTACGGCCACGCTCCGGAACGGGTCCTCCCCGAGCCACGGGGCGAGCTCGGTGCAGCTGCGCCTGAGCACCTCGGCCCCGATTTCCCGGATCAGGCCGCTGCGTTCGGCGGTCTCGATGAACTCGTCCGGCGGAATCAGCTCGCCGTCCCACTCCCAGCGGGCCAGGGCCTCGAACTGCACCACCTCGAGCCTGTCACTGGAGATGACGGGCTGGTAGTGCACGGTGATCTGCCCCAGTTCCACCGCCCGCCGCAGCCCGGCCGTGAGCTGGGTGCGCTCCAGCAGCGCGGCCAGCATCTCGGGCCGGAAGTGCACATAGCAGTTTTTCCCGGCCTCCTTGGCCGCGTACATGGCCAGGTCCGCCTGCCGGAGCAGTTCCGACGACGTCTCCGTGCCGGCGTCGCGCGAGGCCACGCCGAGGCTCAGGCCGGGCCGCATGAGCGTTCCCTCGATGGAGACCGGGGCGTTCAGGGTGCTGACCACGCGCTGGGCCACGGTGTCGGCGTCCCGGCAGCCGACCAGCAGGACCACGAACTCGTCCCCGCCCAGCCGGGCGACGGTGCCGTGCGGACCCACGCAGTTCTGGAGCCGGCGGGAAATCTCGACCAGCATCTCGTCGCCGGCATGATGGCCCAGGACGTCGTTGACTTCCTTGAAGTCGTCCAGGTCCAGGAGCAGCACGTGCACCGGTTCCGGGGTCAGCAGTGCCGCGGCGGCCCGTTCGTTGAAGAGCATCCGGTTGGCCAGCCCGGTAAGCGGGTCCTGAAACGCGAGTTCCTTGAGCTTGCCCGCCTGCTCGGCCAGTTCGTCCATGGCGCGGCGGGCCTGGTCCTGGGCGCGCCGGCGTGAGGTGATGTCCCGGAAGTTCCAGATCCGTCCCACGATCGCGTCCGCCACCTTCTGCGGGCGCGAGTACAGCTCCACGGTGCGGCCGTCGGCGAACTCGAGGATGTCATGGCTCTGCATCTGGTTGTCCGCGTAGAGCGCTGCAACCTTTTGCAGGAAGGAGTCGGAATCCACCAGCTGGTCCGCGATGAACCGCACCAGCGCATCGGGGTCCTCGGCCGCGATCAGTTCCGGCGGCATGCCCCACAGCAACAGAAACTGGTCGTTGATCCCGGTGATTTGGCCTTCGCTGGAGAGCACGACGATACCGTCCGACGTCGATTCCAGCGTGGCGTCCACGAGGGAGAGGGCCAGCCGGCGGCCGGAATCGGGGTCGTTGCGGTGCTCGGCGTCGCGGACGGCTACCGCCATGGCCGTGCCGCCGTCGACGCTCACCAGCGAGCACGTGATCTCCAGGGCGAGGTCCGAACCGTCGCGGTGCAGTCCGGCGGCCGCGAACGGGCGGCTTCCGGCTGGGCTTTTGCGTCCCAGCCGGCCGAAGACCCGCAGGAAGCCGCTGTGGGCTTCCTCCGTGAGCAGGATGGTGTGCTGAACGCCGAGGAGTTCCTCGCGGGGGTAGCCGAACAGCCGTTCCGCGGCCGAATTCATGAAGGCGATGGTCCCGTCTGCGGTCAGCAGCAGGAACGCATCAGGACCCTGCTCCAGCAGGTCTTCACCAAATCCAGTTCCCACGACGATACCGGCCCCCAAGCGACGGAAGTTCATAGAGCGATGATGTTCCCGGCCGAGGGCCCGGAGCAATGCGTTTCACTGAATCATAGGGTCCTTCGGCCCCGTGTCCAGCACCTCGGCCATGGAACTTTGCGGGTCACCGGTTGCCGGGCACCCGATCGCCCCGCAGCGCGGCGATGGCCAGGGCCGCCCGGTCCAGCGCGGGCTGGAGCGTGGCCTCCGGCTGGGGGCCTGAAAACAGGAAACCCTGCAGCGAATCGCAGTGCAGGCTCATCAGGTAGCGGGCCTGGGCGGCCGTTTCCACGCCCTCCGCGGTGACGGTCAGCCCCAGTCCGTGGGCCATCCCAATCATGGCGTTCAGGATGGGCAACTGCTCGGTGCCGGTGTTGATCATGGACACAAACGACTGGTCGATCTTCAGCGTGTCCACGGGCAGGCCCTGCAGGCGTCCCAGGGAGGAGAAGCCGGTGCCGAAGTCGTCCAGCGCCACTTGGGCGCCGGCCGCACGCAGGGTCATGAGCTGCTGGATGACGTGGCAGTCGTCTTCGAAGAAGACGCTCTCCGTGACCTCCAGAATCAGCTGGCGCGGGTCCACGCCACAGGATTCCGTCACGGCCATGACCAGCTCGGCGAAGTCCCCGTGCTGCAGCTGGACACCGGAGACGTTCACGGCCAGGGACCGGGTGGAGTCCTCGTCCAGCCAGGGCTTGAGCTCCGTGCAGCCGCGAAGCAGCACCTCGGTGCCGATCTCGACAATGAGGCCGCTGCGTTCCGCCGCCGGAATGAAATGCTTGGGCGGGACGAGCGCGCCATCGCGCACCCAGCGGGCCAGGGCCTCGACCTTTGTCACGGTCCCGCTGCCGGCGGAGACGATCGGCTGGTAGTGGACGGCGATCTGTCCGCTGTCCACGGCGCGCCGCAGGCCGGCCTCGAGGTCGTTGCGGTCCACGAGGGCCTTCATCATCTCCGGCTTGAAGCGCATGTACCGGTTCTTCCCGGCAGTCTTCGCGGCGTACATCGCGACGTCGGCACGGCGCAGGAGCTCGGAGGCGTCCACGGCGGCCTCGCCGATCGAGGCGAGCCCCAGGCTGAGGCTGGGCCGCAGCATGGTGCCGTCGATCCACACCGGGACGCGCAGCGAGTCGACGATCCGGGCGGCGACCGCCTCGGGCTCCAGCGAGTCGAGCAGGAGCACCACGAACTCGTCGCCGCCCAGCCGGGCCACGATGTCGCTCGGGCGCACGCACGCGCGCAGGCGCCGGCCGACCTCAATGAGCATCTGGTCCCCGGCGTGGTGGCCCAGGATGTCGTTGACTTCCTTGAAGTCGTCCAGGTCAAGGAGCAGGACGTCGACGGCACCGCCGTGCTGGTCCGCCAGGGCGCTTGCGAGGCGGTCGTTGAACAGTTGGCGGTTGGACAGTCCGGTCAATCCGTCCCGGAACGCCAGCGCCGTCAGCTGCGCGGACTGTGCGGCGAGGTCGGCCATGGCCCGGGTGATCCGGTCCTGGGCCACCTTGGCCGCGGTCACATCCCGGAAGCTCCACACGCGTCCGACCACCTGGTCCGCGACTTTCTGCGGGCGGGAATAGCGTTCAAAAGTCCGGCCGTCGCGGAATTCCAGGATGTCGTGGCTTTCCGCCGCGGGGTCGGCGTAGAGGGCCTCGACCTTCTCGACGAACTGGGCCGGATCCTGCAACTGGTCCAGGACGAAGGCCATGACCGCCTCGTCCTCCCCGGTGGCCAGCATCTCCCGAGGGATGCCCCACATGGTGACGAACTGATTGTTGACGCCGGCGATCTCGCCGTCGCTGCTGACCACCAGGATGCCGTCGGCGGTGGATTCGAGCGTCGCGCTCAGCAGCGACATGGCCTCGCGGAGGCTGTCATCGTTCTCCGGCCGGTGCGAGGTGTCCCGGACCGCGGCGATCATGCTCGCGGTCCCTTTACCAGTCCCGTCCCGGGCGCCTGTACCGGTGAAGAAAATAGATCCGGCCACCTCGGCCTGGAACTCCGTACCGTCCCGCCGCACCCCGTAAGCCTCCACGGGGGCAGTGTCAGTGTCAGTTTCGGCGGCAGCGGCGTCGCCGTCGGGGTGGGCGCCGCGGCGGAGGTTGAAGAACAGCCGCTCGAGGCCGTTCCGGAACCCCTCGGCCAGGAGCATGCGGTGGTCCGAGCCCACGAGTTCCTCGCGAACGTACCCGAACATGCGCTCCGCGGCGGTGTTGACCATCCTGATGGTCCCGTCCTCGGCCACCACCAGCAGGGCGTCGGGGCTGGATTCCACCAGGTCCCCGTAGCCCGGGACCGCGGCGGATACTTCCTGGGGGACTGTCGTTGGGACTGTGCCGGGGGCTTCCTCCGGGTACGACGACGCCGTCACCCGGCTACCGCCGTGCGAACCTGAGACCACCAACGAGACATTTAGAACCCTCCCATCGGGAAATCATAGGCGCCGGAAGCCTCCCTTGGGTGTCAAGAGGGTGTCAACACGTGGGCGGGGCCGGATCCGTGCCCGTGACGGAGGACTTACCGCCCAGTTGCGCTATCACCTAGGGTGCTTAAAACCCCGGTTTGGCAGCCCTAAGTGACAGGGCAACGTGGGGGGAGCGGCCCACCTGGGACTCGCCGATCACGGCCCTGTAGTGGCCAACGAGTTCGGCGCCGAGCACGGACCACGTCCGGCCCTGGACCGAGGCGTGCGCGGCCGCGGCGAACGCTCGGCGCTTGGCGTCGTCGCCCATCAGGTCCATCACCCGGGCACGGAACCCGGCGAGGTTGCCGGGCTCGTACAGCCAGCCGGTCCGCGAGTTCTCCACGAGGTCCAGCGGGCCGCCGCGGCCAGTGGCCACCACCGGCACCCCGGACGCCATGGCCTCCTGGATGGTCTGGCAAAATGTCTCGAACTCGCCGGGATGGACGAAGAGATCGAAGGAGGCCACGGCCCGGGCGAGGTGGTCGCCGCCGAGGAAACCGGTGAAGACCGCCTGCGGCAGGGCAGCTTCCAGGGCGGGCCGCTGGGGCCCGTCGCCGATGATCACCAGCCGGGTCCCGGGAACATCCGCCAGCACCGCCAGATCATCCACCTGCTTCTCGGCCGCCAGCCGGCCCACGTAGCCGATGAGGCGCTCGCCGCCGGGCGCCACGGCAGCCCGCCAGCCGGCGTCGCGCTTCCCGGGGTTGAACCGCTGCGTGTCCACGCCGCGCCGCCACATGTCCACGCGCGGAATGCCGCGGCCGCGGAGCTGGTTGAGCGCGAACGTGGAAGGGACCAGGGTGCGCGAGGCCAGCAGGTGGATCTGGTCCACCCGGTTCCAGGCCCAGTTCTCCAGGAAGGGGACGCCGTAGCGGCCCGCATAGCCGGGGACCTCGGTCTGGTAGATGGCGACCGTGGGGATGCCGAGCTGGTGGGCGGCCTGCGCTGCCCGCCAGCCGAGCACGAACGGGGACGCGAGGTGCACGACGTCGGGCGCGTAGTCGGCAAGGATTCGCTTGACCCGATACACACCGCCCATCGCGACCCGCAGATTCGCGTAGCCGGCCAGCGGGACCGAGGGGAGCCGGAGGACGTGGGCGCCATAGACCTCGTCCGGTACATCCGTGTCCTGCGTGGACGGTGCGATTACCAGCACCTCGTCCCCGCGCTCGTGCAGATGCTCCAGCACGCGCAGGATGGAGTGGGTGACCCCGTTCATGAGCGGCAGGAATGATTCGGCGACGATTGCGATCCTCACCCCTCCACGGTGCGGGCGGCGGTTTGCGGCGCGGGGGAGCAGGCGTGGCCGGGAGGGGAAGAGTGGGTTAACAGGTGGGCGAACTCAGGAGGGAACCGCCACAGGGCGCTCGGAAAGGCGCGCGGTTGCCGGGAACTAGTCGGGCACCCTCACGTGGGCGCAGTTCACCGCGGCCATGCGTCCACGGCGCAAACCCTACGAAGCAGCGGTGCCGGATGGCATGACGAAAGTCGAGCTACAGCGGGTCGGGCCAGTTGCCGACCGGGAAGCGGGCACGGATGCCGGAAACCGGACCGCAACGCGCACGCTTGTTGCCTTCCATCAGAAATACCTCCAGAGGCTACGGAACTTCAGAATACGCCCGTCGCCTCCTACCGTCCAGAGGGCGCGTTGACTCATAAAAAACCTCCGCGTAGCCCGATACGTTGCCTCATATGAAAAGGTCCGGGAAGGGTGGGGGCGCGGACATCCTTGAGGGATGGGATTGACGATGGGCGAACGCAAGGCTGTCACGAAGCACCTGGCCGAGTCCTACCGGGCCGGTGACCGGGCCAGGAAGGGG
>NZ_JBFTSL010000037.1:0-9527 GCF_056400005.1 Arthrobacter sp. 01L42
ACGGTGGCGGAGATGACGCGGTAGTCGGGCAGGTTGAAGATGCTGGTGGCAGCGTCGAACGCCACAACGGTAGGCTCAGTCAAGGCTCGTGGTCCTGTTCCTGGTTGAATGCTAGACACACTCATCCCAGCAGGGCCACGGGCCCCTTTTCTAGCTACGCCACGAAATCAATTCCCCACCAACCACGAAGAGCCGGGATATCGGGCCAGCCCGCCTCTCCGGACAACCTCCCCGCCGCCGCGGCCGGGCCCTCGGACCATGAGCGGCAGCCCTACCCCGGCTGGACCACCTAGAAATTGCCTCCGATGCTCCGGCCACCACCGGCCGGGGCAAGGAGCGGCACGTCAGAATGCGTTGACAGCATCATGGAGAATTCATTGGACCGATTCACTGCCCATGCTGCTCCAAGGAATCCCCCGATTGCAACAGAGCCCACTGACCCCAACGGCATGGGAGCGACAACGCTCACAGCCAGCAAAGCAATTGCCCCACACGAGAGGAATTGTGTGGATGGCTGGCGGTTGCGAACGGCCCGCAAGAGGGCGGCCGCCGACAGCCACAGCCACGCTGCCAGACCGAGAAAGCCGGTCTTGACCAATACCCAAAGATAGAAGTTGTGCGCGTAGATAGTACCCTTGTCTGCCCAGAATGAGCCCGCTGCGCCTTCGCCTGGCTTGTAGGCGTATCCGAATCCATGCCCTACAAACGGCTGATCGCGTATGGCCTGAAAAAGAAAGGAGTTCTCCCTCTCCCGATACAACACGGAAGTATCAAGCGCAAGGGTCTCTTGGCTGAGGCCATTTATTACTCTTGATCCATAAGAAATCAACTGCTCACTTATGAAGCTGGATCCGGGAAGGAGTTGAAGAACAGGTAGTGCAATATAGGCCATGAGGAAGGCTACTCCGACAGCCAATACTCGTCTGAATGTGGACTTCCATGCATGGAGATTACCCATAGTGAGGAATGCGAAGATTATGCCGACACCGACTCCCAAGATGGTGTTCCTTGAGAACCCCACGAAAGATATCAAGAGAGCCGGCAACATGAATTTCATTGCCGTTCCCTTCGGTGATTTACCGACCACCCAAAGACCCAGCCATCCTGCCAAAACCGGCAGTGCAAGATTCGTCGTCCCCGTAATTATCCGCGTTGCCGCCCCACTGCCGCTTCCTGAACCCTCGAGGTAAAGCGCGGCCTCTTCTTGCCGACCAGCCAAAGGGACACCCGTTGCGCTGCTAAAAAGAATAAGGATTGCAGATACCCAGAGAATTATTGACACCAGCCGTATGACGCCAAGCGCCGATGAACAATTACCAGCAAATCGGCCAGCGATGAATAAAGCAGAAACGAAGTATACAAGACTCCGAACGTCAGAAATAACATGACCTGCCGAAATACCCGAAGCCAAAGACAGCAGACTACCCACTAGTAGAATTCCGGCCATTGATAAAGCGGCGATGTCTGTGGCTCGGACGGCTCGTAAGCGCAGCAAAGCCACAAAGACAGTCAAATACAGAAACGGCTCAAACAAATACATGCTAAAACCGGCGAGAGGCACCTGAGCTGGCAGGCCAACTGGCATGGTCAAAAATGCCGAAATCATAGTTGCATAGACGGCAAGCCGCGGAAACGTCAGGCTGATTCCTAAAACCACGGAACCCAAGACCGCGACAAGTGTCGGTATTCCATAGCCAACGGCCATAACGCCCGCCAAAGCCGCCAAGCCGACTGACCCAATACCTACTACACTCTCGATCCGAAAGCCGGGGCTTACGCCGTCGCCCAGTCGAAACGGCCGATGTGGCCGGGCAAGCCCGGCTTTCACTTGCGGGAGAACCGACGGAGAGCAAGTGGCAGTATGTCGCTAACAAATACCGGGAGGCAAAGGATGATGTACCTGGCAAATAGCCTCCGAGGTTCTTGGACCAGCCGGAAGACCCATTCCATTTTCAAGTTTCTAATCGCCCTAGGGGCGGCCTTTCTCGCGTCGACAACCATGTCGACGGCTCCGCCCACGGCCATAATAGTTCCCGAAAATCCAGCGTCGTATATGGCACTGCCCAGTTCATCGCCGAAGGGCGGCGTGACGGCCACCAGTAGGAGTTCCACACGCGCCGCTGAAACTTCGGCAACGATTACTTCCGGGATCCAGTCTTTCCGGTTGCCGTGTTCCCGAAATACTAGATTCACGCCTGCGTCCATGAGCTTCCGCTCAAACGTATCCCCGACACTCTCTGAAGCACCCAGCAGCCCAATGCGCAGACCCCGAAGTCGATCATCGATGAAGAGCTGCTGCGTGAATTCCGAACCCGTAACCCTGTCCGTTTTTCTACCCACGCCACGCAAGGCAGATGAAATCGGCCAACCATCTGCCGTTATGAAGTCGGCGCTCTGAGTGACGGCAGAGAATCGTTTCGAGCGCTTCGCAAGGGCAACGTGATGAAGATTTACTGTTTGGATCCGAGCCCTGGGCCGCCTCGCAACTAGTGCGATTAGGTCTTCCTCCGTTGCGACACACTTGTCAATCAGAGTTTCAATTATGTGCAGGGTCATTAAAAGGTCCTCAGTGTCCGTGGCTGTTCTAATACGCGTGCTGCATAGTTATCAAGGTCGGCCAACGTCAGACTATCGCTCAGTCGGTCGGTGTCCGGTTCGACAGAATGGTCTTGGTGGCTCAAGGCTTTCCCGAAGTACTCGGTAATCGCCATGACCATCTCATTGACGTCCTCCGCCAGGATGACGCCCGCTTCCAGCCCCGCATCAGCGGCAAGCATACTTGGCACCACAACTGGTCGCCCGAACGTTATGGCCTCAAGCATCTTAACGGACACGCCTGTCGACTCCCCCAGCCGAGGAACCACCACCAAGTCGGCCATGTCGTAGAAATCAGCAAGATCGTCGATACGGCCGAGGCTGGTCACTCCGTCGACGTCGGCCCACTTTTCGGTTCCTCGCCCAGACAGGACCACGCTGGCCGTGGGGAGAGTCTTTCGAACCCTCGGAAGTACGTCGTCGACCAATAGGCCTATGGCTTGTGCGTTCGGTGGCCAAGTCGCCTTGCCGATGAAGCCAACCACCGTTGAAGAAGGAGTCCGCTCTCGGAAAGCCTTAGGAGCCAAGGTGAGATGTCTGCATTCAATCCCCCATCGTTCGATGCGATCACTGTCGCTCTGGGAGATAGCCACGACGGATCTGGGACGCCGGAGTATTTCCTGCTCCTTGTCCGCCATTCGTCCGGGATTCCCAATCCATCTAAAAAGGGCGGGGTCGTGGCTTCGCGCGATAACTGTGTCAACATTGTGGGCTATGTGAAGGTCGCTGTGGACGCCCGCGTCTGCGAGGAGCAGAAGCGCCGGCCATTGGCTCGTGACAATCAGGTGATCATGGCTGCGATTCTCGGCAAGACTCCGAACTTTGCGGACTTCCCGTTTCCATTCAGCTGAGACGCGAAACTTTGCCACCTGATAGGGCTCTTTGAGAAACAACATCCTCAAGAGAGTTTGCCCGAGTAGCCTCTTGGAACTCCGGATCTCGAGCGGCACTCTCCCAGATGCACCCTCGCCGCAGATCTGGTGCACATCCACGGCGAACGACTGGCCAAGGGCCTCCAGAAGTGCGGTGTCCACCCAAGACGCTCCTCCGAGGTCTGATTGCCTCGGGTCATAAGTCGTGACAAAGGTCAGTCTACGGTCCGTCATTTTGCCTCCCCCTGGCTCACTACCGTTGAGACCAATCCGTTTCCTCCACGAGGCTGTCCACAGCAGCCGCCGGCATGCGCCAAGAATCTGGACACGAAACAGTACTGGGCGGAATCACCTGTATATTCACCTTAGCCGCCAACGGCGTCCACATCTAATTTGCCCATCGGGCGTGGCGGACCCCCGCACGTAACGACACCTTCACTAGCCCGATCGGCAGCAGTCTCCACCCGCGCTGCACAGCGCGTCCGGCGTCGACTTGTTCCCTAGCGGTCCCTTTTCGTCCAAGACTGGCGGGCGTCGCGCCCCCTCCTTCACGGTCGAAAGACGATGCAGGAAACATGGCCACAGAGTTTGTCTGCCATAATTCCGGCATGACAACCACGGACCTGCCGCCGTCACCTTCTGCCAGCCATGCACTCAGGCTGGTCAAGTTCTGTTCTGGGCTGCCTCCGGTTACGCTGCATTGGCCAAGTCCCTCACGGCGCATTGGCACGGCGAGAGGCTATGTGTGCACCCTTGCAAAACAGTAGGATCCCCATGAAACTTTTTTAGAAACCTGGAATCAAGCAGGGCTCGAAGGACCGATTATGAAGAAACAAAAACCAGTAAAAGCGGCAAATAAAGTTAAATTCTATTCAATAATTCGGTCTGCCCATCTCGAGCGAGAACTGGATTCAAATGACACCTGGATCCTATACTCAAAGACAAACTACGATTTTGACGAAGGCCTGCTAACTGGGCATGATTTATTACGCAAAATCTCCCCATGGAGACTCCCGAGGTTTTTAAGAAAACATTCCATCGAAACACTGGAAGTCAATGAACCGCTAATGCTTCCGGCATGGCACGTTCTGCTTCCTATTCTTATTCTGAGAGTTTTTCATCCGAGTATGCGCCGACCGCTTCAACTTGTTTTCTATGCAATTGAAAACTTGGATCCGAGCGCAAATCTAGCTGCGCGTCTCCACCTTCCGCACAGGATGGCCCATAAAGTCATATCCGTGGTCTGTCGGCTTGCGTTCCGCGCGGCCGATCGTGTTGCCTTCGGAACGCAAGGATCGATGAAACTCTACGCATCCCTGCTGGGACCACATTGGAGGAAAGCGGAGGCTCAGTCTAAGCTGCGTCAAATCGATCCACTTCCTTCGCCGGAGGTTGTCGGCGTCGACGAAAAGATTCTGGGATCGGTGCTTTTCCTCGGCGACCTCTCCACACGGAAAGGCATTATCCGACTAATGAGCGCCTGGGAGATTCTTCCTGCCGGGCACGGTCTGACACTTCGAATTGTTGGAATTGGTGAAGAACTCGAGAAAGTAGAGGCCTGGGCGAGGACTCGACCTGAGGTCGATCTAGTCATCAGTCCAAGCAGATCGGTAATTCGCCAGACTCTTGCCAGATCAGAAACTCTAGTTTTGTTGTCACGTACCTCGGCGATTTGGAGAGAGCAGATCGGGCTGCCCCTCCTCGAAGGCTGGAGCTACGGGTGCAATCTGATCGCCACTGACGCTACAGGTATAGCCGGTCTTCTTGAACGCTCAGGACACACAGTCCTGCCGGAGAACTTCACGGACGTCATGCTGGTTGATGCCCTCATTGGCGCCGAAGCACCACGACGAAGCCCAAGGGTCATTCAAGAGGATCTTCCGAAAGTGGACGGACGGCTCACAGCCGACTTGTGGCTAAATGAACCTCGTTGTATGGACGGGACGGGGTCCGGGATTCGATCATGAATAGATACGACGTTTACTATCCGAGTCAAGTCGATGTCAGTGCATGGCAGGCCGCCCATCAAGAAGACCTGAAGCCCGATGCTTGGCCGTACGGCCTGAATCGACTAGCAGACGCAACTAGCACCGTCGAGCGAAAGAGTATTCACCGCCACAATTCACTCGCAGCTGCCGCATCGATTTTCCGGGGGGGACGGCAAGACAACATGAGGGAGCGGAATCCAGCTGCCCCGCTCGCAGTCACATGGGATGAGCGGACAGCCCTTGACCTGTATCTAGCCGGACGTTACGAAGATTTCGGAACTGGTGTGATCTGGGCAACGGACCAGTTACGCAAACCAACTTCCCTGCTCAGGATCAGTCTGCTGCGCAGGGCCCTTCGTGAGGCCGGCGCGCTATGGTGCTTGTCAACTGCGCAGGTGAAGATTCTTGATCAGTGGATAGGAAATCGTTCTAAGAGTCGGGGCGCAGAATTCCTTCCGTTCGGAATCGATACGAATTTCTATTCTTTCAGACCCCCTGAAAGCGATGACCTTATCTTCAGCGTCGGCGGTGATCGGGACCGTGATCCAGAGACTCTGTTCAAGGCGCTTGCCGCTGTCATCCACCAGAGGCCGAATACAAGAGCGGTCGTACAGACTACTTCGTCACTGAAACCTCCGGCCGGAGTGTCGGTCGTTCGACGTTTCTCGCATGCTGAGCTCCGGGAAATGTATGCCAAGGCCACAATAGTCGCCGTCGCAACAA
This sequence comes from Arthrobacter sp. 01L42, assembly GCF_056400005.1. Lineage (NCBI taxonomy): Bacteria > Bacillati > Actinomycetota > Actinomycetes > Micrococcales > Micrococcaceae > Arthrobacter > Arthrobacter sp. 01L42. The sequence continues at coordinate 6,179 of NZ_JBFTSL010000037.1, forward strand.
GGCCGAACATCCATGTGTCTGGCATGACCGTTTCGCTTGAAGCTGCCGCGACTGGTCGTCCGGTTGTTATCACCGAGACACCAGGAATGACCGACTATGTTCGAGACAACAGCACCGGACTCCTGACACCAGTCGGCGACGCGGACGCCATGGCGACCGCCATCGTCGCCCTGCTCGATCAACCTTCACGGGCTCTGGAAATGGGACGCCGAGCCAGAGTTCATGCCTCTGAAAATCACAACTCGTCCGTTATGGCCAGCCGTCTAAGTGAGATTCTGCGGTCACGAGCGATGTCAAAATGATTCAAACGAAGAATAGCCCAACCGCTTACTTAGGCGAATCGCGGATATGAAGACAAAAAGCTTTACCAAACACATCGTTTCCGTCGCGCTATCCAATCTCGCGCTCCCGGCAGCCGCCTTCGCAGCCGGACCAATCCTGGCTCATTCTCTCGGAGTTGAAGGTCGCGGCGAATTAACTGCAGCCGTTGCTCCTCTAATGCTTTCCACTGCTATCGGTACAGTTGGCCTTCCGGAGGCCGTCAATTTCTTTGTCGCGCGAAATCCACGTTTGTGCCGTTCAGTGGTCCGTAATGCTATCTGGCTACTCGCCATCAGCGGAATTCTGGCAACGGTCATTGCCGTCGTACTGGCGCCGATGCTGGCGGGTGACAGCCAAACGCTTAACAACCTGATACTGATCGCTGTTCTTGCGACCACACCAACATTGATGATCGGGGCAATTCGGGGTGCAGCACAAGGGTTGCATCAGTGGAACAGGGTCAATGCAGAGCGATATATCACTGCCACGATCCGCATATCGGCACTTCTCGTACTTTGGTCCTCGGGAGAGCTAACGCCTTTCACTGGCACGCTCGCGCTAGTGGCATCTCCGATCCTGGGCGGTCTTGCATACGTTGGTCTCAGCTCCCAAGAAGTCCGTCCTCACGAGAACTTGGCCACGGGAGAGTTGCTCAGCTACGGCACACGTATATGGCTAGGATCGCTATCCGGGATTCTACTTGCACGTATAGACCAAGTACTTATTACTCCGCTAGGAGGCGCGTACGCTTTGGGCCTGTATGCCGTCGCTGTCAACATTTCGGAAGTTGTACTCATTACAAATCATGCTATTCGGGACGTAATGTTTTCCGTAGATGCTGCAGATGCGAATGATGAGAGAGTCTATTTATCCTCTCGCCTCTCCATGATCACGTCAACGCTCATCGGAATCGCCATTTGCTTGACGATGTTCATGTGGGTACCAATTGTCTTCGGCGCCGAGTTCGAAGGCGCAATACTACCGGCCGTAATTCTGATTGCTGCCTCTATTCTGTGGATCCCCGGATCAATGGCCGGCGCTACGCTGTCTGCTAGGGGTCAGCCAGAGTTACGGAGCATGGGTCTTTTCTTGGCAACAATTGCAAATGTTACGTGCCTAGCATTGCTGGTACCCCAAAATGGTGCCATGGGAGCTGCCTACGCAATGCTCGTCGGCAACGTCGTAGCAAGCGCCTACACTCTCTGGTGCGTACGCCGGCACCACGGCATGCGTGTCTCTTCGTTTTACTCACCCCAGATGTCTGATCTGAGCATCGTCCTGACTAAATTGAAATATGCAATGCATCGAAGCATTTAGACTGAGAATGACTAGGAATCTTGCAAATGAAATCAGACCACCACATGAGCCTGAGCTCACGCGCCCTGGGTCGACCGATGAATAAAATTCAAAGCGAAGTCACCGTATTAATGGTGAACTATCGAAGTGTGGATTATGTGAGATCGTGTGTCAAAAGCCTCTCGACTGAGAAGATCGATCGAATAATCGTTCTCGAAAATGGATCGGGCGAAGAAGAGTGGAAACAACTTCAGGAAATTGATTTCAGTGCTGCCGGGGAAGTCAAGTTGGTCCGCAGCCTGGACAATGTCGGTTTTGGGGCCGGCGTAAACCTGGCATCTTCGCAACTGGAACCTGATTACAGCGGATTAATTTGGATACTCAATCCCGATACTGTCATCACGGCAGGTTGCGTGAGTTTGCTGGTTTCAAGAATCACGAGGCGTGAACTCGATATTGTTTCGCCAGTTATTGCGTCTGGCTCAGAATCCTCGCCGACAATATGGTTCGTAGGCGGTGACATCAACCATTCCAATGGTTCAACTAGACACACAGATTTTGGCGAGCCGATGCCCGTGCGCTCTGGAGTTAGGATGACAGATTTCATGACCGGGGCCGCGCCTATGATGAGTTTCCATACTTGGAAAGTACTGGGTGGGTTCAGGGAAGACCTGTTCCTATACTGGGAGGATGCCGACCTTTCCCTGCGCGCGCAAGACCTCGAACTAGGGATGGGTATCGACATGAGCGCCCGCATCTGGCACAGAGAGGGCGGCTCCGGAGAGAGTGAAGGCAGAAGTTCGACCTATTACTTCTACATGCAGAAAAACCGAATAATGGTGGAATCTCAATTCTCGAGTCGTTGGAATCTAGTTATCGGCAGTGGTGCTTTTGAGACATTGCGCCTCCTCGTGCGGCCACTGAGGGAAAGGGATCGGAAGATAAGTAAATTCCAGGCTTCGGTGCGGGGACTTTTTGCAGGACTTAAAGGCACTCGGAATGAAATCTAGTTATAGCTTAATGCATGTATATTTTCGGAGATAAGTGAAACCTGAAACCCTTTGGCTATTGTCATCAAATGCGTATCATCGCGGACATAGATGTCAAGCAAGAATCCTCAAACTAATAAACTACTTGGTCTTCAGATGCATTCTCCCGTACGAATGCGTCATTGGTAACGATGTTCATCTATGGCATCGGGGCCTCGGCACCGTTGTACATCCATCAATCAGGATCGGGGATCGTGTGCAGATCGCACACGGCGTCACAATTGCCGGCAGCGGTCGAGGACACTCAATAATAGGTGCCGACGTCATTATTGCCGCCAACGCAGTCATCATCCCAAAACGCGGAAATCCTTACGAAATAGGGGCTGGTGCGATCATCGGCGCTGGTGCAGTAGTGATTGGCGATGTCCCCCCCAACGCTGTGATGGTAGGTAATCCGGCCAGAAACTCCCGATAACTGGCAGCCACCTCGTCATCACGGTGGTGCGCTCTCTCGACTTCCCCCGGACCCTCATGACGGGTTGGCCTAAGCTTGCGCCAAGGTTGGTGGCTTGTATCTCTTAAGTGGGTCTTCGCGGTTCATGGGGAAATTGATTCCCGGATGAGTGTCATGCCGCCGTCCGGACGGCACTTCTCATGAGAATAATCGATTTGTAGTTCACTGGGTTGCGGTAGCCGCGGGCGGTTCGTTTGATGTGCTTGATTCCGGTGTTGTTGGCTTCGAC
>NZ_JBFTSL010000038.1:0-6900 GCF_056400005.1 Arthrobacter sp. 01L42
CTGAGGTTGACGTGGTCGTTGGGGTGCAGCCGGGCGTAGTCGCCCTTCGGGTGCCCGAGGATTTCCAGGGCCCGGTTGGCGATGACCTCGTTGGCGTTCATGTTCGAGGAGGTCCCGGCGCCGCCCTGGATGACGTCGACGACGAATTGTTCGCTGAGTTTGCCGTTCATGACCTCGGTGCAGGCTTGCCCGATGGCGGCGGCACGCCCGGCGTCGAGCAGTCCGAGCTCGTGGTTGGTGCGGGCGGCGGCGAGTTTCACGGCGGCCAGGCCGCGGACCAGGTGCATGTTGGAGGACAGTGGCTGGCCGGTGATGGGGAAGTTCTCCACGGCCCGGAGGGTGTGGACGCCCCAGTAGGCGCCGGCGGGAACGTCCCGGTCGCCCAGGAGGTCGTGTTCGGAGCGGAATTCTGCGCGTTCGTCGAGCGAGGTCATGGCGGTCCCTTACAGGTCTTTGGGGGCGGGGGAGATCTTGGGGTCAGCGAGGAAATCGGTGGCCTGCAGCAGCCCGACGGGCCGGCCGCCGCCCAGCACAGGTGTGGCGGCGAGGCGCGCCAAGGGGGAGGTGTCGACGTCGAGCGCGGCCAGGACCCGGACGGTGACGGGCATCCGGGCGCGGTCTCCGCCGTCGGAAACCTTCACGGCGAGGGCGCGGCCGTCCGGGAGGCCTACCAGCTGGACGCCCTCGAAGCCGTCCTTGGCGAGCAGGCCGGGGACCAGACGCATCAGTGCGGTGACGTCCCGGTCCTCGCCCGCAACCATCTCGGGGTGGCGGCGCATGGCGCGGCCGACGGCGGCTTCCGCTTCGGCGGCTTCCGCTTCGCCGGATCCGGTCGCGGCAGCCGCGGCCAGGCGGCCAAAGGCGCGGGCCATGCCGCGCAGCGTGAGCGCGAAGAGCGGGGTGCCGCAGCCGTCAGTGGTGGTGCGCTGGGGGTCTTCACCGGTGAGGTCCGCCACGGTCTGGGCCACCAGCTGCTGCAGCGGGTGCGCCGGGTCCAGATAGCCCTGGACCGGCCAGCCGTTGATGACGCAGGTGGCCGCCATGGCGGCATGCTTTCCGGAACAGTTCTGCGTCAGTTGGGTGGCCCGGCCGCCGCCGCCGAGCCAGTCTTCGCGTTCGCGGGCGCCGTAGGGGAGATCGGTGCTGTTCTCGAGGTCCGCTGGCGTCAGGCCGTGCAGCTCCAGGATGCGCCGGGCGCCGTCACGGTGGCTGGCTGCGCCGGAATGGCTGGCGGCGGCGAGGGCGAGCAGTTCGTCCGGGAGGTCCAGCCCGGCGCGGACCATGGCGACGGCCTGCAGGGGCTTCAGGGCGGACCGCGGGTAGAACGGGGCGAGGGGCTCCCCGGCAGTGAGTAGGATCTGGCCGTCCGCTGCGGTGGCGATGACCGAGCCGTAGTGGACACTCTCGACCAGCCCGTCCCGGGTCTGGACCGCAAGCGGGACGTGCTGCGGCAGCCACTCCGGGGCGAGCGGGGTCGGGGTGTTGTCGAGGGCAGGGGAAGTCATTGCGTCCTTTGGCGGTGGCGGTTGATGCGGTTGTGGTGGCTGGTCACTGTGTTGGTGCTGGTTTTGCCGGTGCTGACCAGATTGCTTCCGGCATTGCTGACGGAACCAGGCACCAGGCGCCTGACGTCAGGCGTTGAGGATCGAGTCGAGGGCAATGCCAACGGCGTGCAGATGCTGGCTCATGGCGATGCGCGCCGTCGCCGCGTCGCCGGCTTCGATCGCGGCCAGGATGCGCCGGTGCTCCTCGTCGGACGCGTGCTGGCGGTCCGCCACCATATTCAGGGTCTCGGACTGGTGGGCGAGGGCGTCCCGGATGTCCGCGACGACGTTCTCGAAGACCTTGTTGCGGCTGGCCCGCGCGATCAACGCGTGGAAGCTGGAGTCCAGGCCCACCCAGACTTCGGGGTCGTCCTCGCCGCTCATCGCGGCGACGATGTCGCGCAGCGTTGCCAGCTCCTCGGCCGAACGGCGTTCTGCAGCCAGTCCGGCGGCGGGAACCTCGATATGGGGACGCGCCTCCGTGAGGTCGCGGGCCGAGTATTGGCCCAGGACCAGGTCCTTTGCCACGCGGTTGGCGACGACGAACGTGCCCCGCCCGGTCTTGGTGACCGTCAAGCCCAGGGCGGTGCAGGAGCGCAGGGCCTCCCGGATCACGGAGCGGCTCACGCCGTACTGCTGGGCAAGAGTGGCCTCGGAGCTCAGCTTGGCGCCGATGCCGAGCCTGCCGGATTCGATCTCGGTGCGGAGGACGTTAAAAACGGCTTCGGCGGCACTGAGGCGAGCCAATGGCTGTCCTGCTGTCCGGCTGTCTGACAGGTTCACGCTTTAAAATATGGCAGGGATCACACCGGGGTGTCAAGTATGACGGCGGCCCCGGGGGTCCGGGGCCGCCGTCGCCGCTCGGGCCGGAGTTCCGGCGGCGGCCTACTTGCCTGGGTTTGTGTCCGGGCTGCTGGCCGGGACTACTGGACCTTGGACGGGCGGGTGCGGACCAGCGCGGTGACGCCCGCGGCCAGTCCGATCAGCCCTGCGGCCAGCCCGATCCAGCCGGCGGCGGATCCGCCGTCACTGGACATGCCCGCTGCCGCTGCCGGGGGCGCCGAGGGTGCGGTCGTCGTGGCTGCGGCGGGGACGGCTGCGCCGTGGGCGTCGGCGTCCTTGGCCGTGGTCACGAAGGAGGGTGCCGGGTGCCCGGGTTCGGCCTGGCCCTCGACCGTCTTCTCGTCCCACTTGACGACGGTTCCATCGGTGTAGGTCTGGGCCGTCGGCAGCGTCACCGTGGTTCCCGCGTCCGGCAGGACGCCGACGGACAGTGAGAAGGCCTGGTACTCGTCCGGTCCGATCTGGTGGGCCTCGTCCGCGGTCCAGACCACGGAACTCGGGGCCTTGGTGACCGTGGCGCCGGCGATCGTGATCGGCTTCGGCAGGTCGCTCGTGGTGATGACGGCCTTCCAGCCCTCGACAGGCTTCACCGACACCGAAGTGAACGGGGTGTCCGTGGGCAGCGTGACTTCGAGTTTGCTGGTCTTGGCCGACTCGGACTCGCTGGGGACATTGAACGTCAGGTGGCTGTAGCCGCCCGCGGCCGGATCATCGGTGTCGACGTGGACGTGGGCGGAGGCGGCTGCTGCGCCGGCGGCGAGCAGGCCCGCGGTCATCGTGGCGGCAGCGGCGGTTTTGAGGGTACGGCGAAGGGGGGACTTCATGGCAAGGGTGCCTTTCACTAACAAATATCAGGTGGGGAGCCGTCCGGTGCGTTGTCCTTCCGGCGGTAGCAGTGGGGTGGCCACCTGCTGTCCCCGTCCATATGTGAAAGGGATTTATGTCAGGCGGCGGGCGACAGCTCCGGAGGTCCGCGCCTGGCCGGCAGGCGAAGGCCAGCCCGGGCTTTGGGGAGGACCAGGTTGACCGCGCGGGGGCGGGGGACGCGCAGGGGCGCGGCGGCGGAGGGCTGGGGCAGCTGCACGAGTGGGCGCAGCCAGGAAGCAAGTGCGGACAGAGCCTGCTCGCTGCGGGCGAGCAACAGTGCCGTGCCGAGCGTCGCCATCGCGTGTGCGGCGAACATGGCTCCGCCCATGTCGGCCGCCGAAACCGCCATGGAAGGGTCGGGCATCGCCGGGGCAATGGCAGCCGCCGAATGGCCCGGATGGCCCGGATGACCCGCAGCCATTCGGGCCTGGAGGGCCGCTGGCGCCCCTGAGGACAAGGCGCCGAAGGACCAGTGCAGCCACAGTTGCCCTACGCCGAGCAGGCCGGCCAGGGCCGGAAAGGACAGTCGGACGCGGGTCAGTACGGCCACGGGGACCATCGCCACGGCACACAACGCCGTCACGATCGCCGGCTCGGGCAGACGTCCGCCGCCAGCCAGGTGGCCGCCGGCTGCCAGCGCCACGATGATGGATCCGATCAGACCTGTGCGGAACAGCCGGAAGGGAGCGCGCGTCATCGTGTGCAGTCCTTTCCGGATTCCGTGGGGTCTGGTTGTCGCTTAAGTCCCTTAAATCTTACGGGCCGTTGTGAACCGCCACGCCCGCGCGCGGCTGAACCGCCCAATCTGTGGCGGCAGGGCTGCGCCAGCCGTGCAGTGATGGCGGGTGCCTTCGGTCGCCGGCAGTTGCCCCTGCCTGCCCAGTGCGCCGGTACGTACGTGCCGTTATAGCCCTGTGCAGGCATCTTGCCCCGTCCTATACTGGAAATGCCTGCAAAGCGGCACGTTCGTACCGCCAGGGTTCGGACCCGCAGGGTTCGATCCCACAGGTTGGTACGCACACAGAGTTCGAACCCAGAGCGTTTCGTACGCACGAACGCCGGACCCTCGGACGTATCTTGATCAACGGGAGGTGGCCATGGGGAACGCATTTCCGGGCGAACTCGCTGCCGAGGCCCGGGCCCGGCGCGGGTCGCTCCGCCTGAGCCAGCGTGAGCTGGCCGAACTGGCCGGAGTCTCAGAGCGCTTCGTCCGGTTCGTCGAACAGGGAAAACGCACGGTGCAGCTGGACTCCCTGCTGGCGCTCCTGGACACGCTGGGGCTGGAACTCCGGGTCCAGACCCGGACCAGCGCCGCAGCCCGTGCCCTCGCCGGCCCGGTGTCCGGCCTGCGGGCCGACCGTGAACTGCGGGACGGGCCGGAAGCCCGGCCATGAGGCACCGGATCGCGGATATCTACAAGGCCGGCGTGCTGGCGGCCCGGCTGGAGCGGCACGACGGCGGCACCAGGTTCAGCTACCTGCCGGCCTATCTGGCGTCCGGGGGCCCCGCCGTCGCGAGCTCCCTGCCGCTAACGCCGGAACCCGTACTGTCCGCGGCGGGGGCAGCCCCGCCGTATTTCACCGGGCTTCTGCCGGAGGGCCGGCGGCTGAATGCGTTGCGCCGTTCCATCAAGACCAGCGTGGATGATGAGCTGTCCTTGCTCATCGCGGCCGGTGCCAACCCGGTGGGTGATGTGCAGATCGTCGGCCATGGCGAGAAGCTGGACCCGGACGAGCACGCCGTCGAGCTTGACCCCGCAACGCCCGTGGATTTCGAGGCCCTGCTGGGCGACTCCGGGCTGATCGACCCGGTGGCCCTGGCGGGGGTGCAGGACAAGCTGTCCGCTGGAATGATCTCCATGCCGGTGGCCAGCGCCGGCCGGCGCTACATCCTCAAACTCAACGCGCCCGAGTTCCCGCACGTCGTCGAAAACGAGTACGCGATGTTCCGGTACGCGGCGCGGCTGCGGATCCCTCTGAGCCGGGTCCAGCTGATCCGCGACGTCGCCGGTCGGCCCGGGTTGCTCGTGGAACGCTTCGACCGGGTGCCTTTAGCCAGTGGCACTGTAGCCGGTGGCCCTGTATCCGGTGGGCCTGTCGCCGGTGTGTCGGGCCCCAAGGCGGCGGCCAGGTCGCCGCGGGCCGTGCAGCGGCTCGCCGTCGAGGACGGTGCGCAGGTGCTGGGCCTCTACCCTGCGGACAAGTACAACGTGGGATACGGGCAGGTGTGCCATGCGCTTGCGGCGTATTGCGCGGCTCCGCTGCCCGCGGTGCGGAATTTGGCCCTCCAGGCGGCATTTGCGTGGCTGACGGGCAACGGCGACCTGCACGCGAAGAACGTTTCCATGGTGCAACAGCCGGCCGGAGAGTGGTCCATCGCGCCGGTATACGACATCCCGTCCACGGTCGTCTACGGGGACAAGACACTCGCCCTGACCCTGGACGGCAAGCGCACAGGGATTTCCCGGAAGCACTTCCTGGGCTGGGCCGCGGGGATGGGGCTGACTGAACGTGCCGCCGTCCAGGTGCTGGAACTGGCGCTGAGGGCCTCGGAACCGCTGCTGGCGGACCTTCAGGCGGGCACGGCGTTCCGCTCCATGACCGACGACGGCGCCTCGCCGTTTTCAGCGATGGTCACCCGCGACTGGGTCAAGGAACTCAAACACCGGCGCAGGCTGCTGGCCGGGTGATGCCGCCGGCGCAGGCTCGGCTTGCGCCGGATGCCGTTGCCGGACGGGGTTGCGTGGAGCCTCAGAGGTGCTGGATGCCCGCCCGCTGCATGGCGTCTTTGTAGACCTCGACGTTCTTGGCGAGGAGCTCTTCCTGCTTGGCCGGAGATACCGCGAAGGCGCGGCCGCCAAGTGCGGTGGCCTTGTAGATCTTGACACCATGATTCTTCAGCGAGGAATGGTAGGTCTTCTCGAAAAGCGTCAGGAAGGAGTGGGCGTCCGCGCCGTGCGCAATAACGGCCGAGACGCGCTTGTTGATCTTGAGGAACTGGCGGAAGGGCCGGAGGCCGTCCGTCTTCTCCTGGACGTTCAGGGCCGAGGATGCCTCCGGATCGCGGATCCACGGGTAGGCGTTCCACGGCATCACATAGCGGGGGTCCAGCTCTGCGGCCTCGTAGATGGAGGTGGCGCGGCGGGCGGCTTCATCGTCGTTGAAGTGCGAGACAAAGCCCGATTCGGTGCCCTTGCCCGGGCTGATATGCAGGCTGACGATCCGGCATTCGTCCTCGTCATGGATGGGGTCGATGTACGGGACCACGGATCCAGGCTTCTTTTCCATGAGTTCGTCGCACAGCTGCGTCACCGCGGCGATGTTCGGCTCCTGCAGCAGGGTCTTCTTTTCGTCCCAGTCAATCGTCACGATTTCTCCCTCAGCACTTGGCGTCCAGAATCAGGCGGCTTCCTCCACTCTACGCTTTCGCGGCAGGGGGTGTTTCGGCCGGGACCTATTCGGCCGGGGCTGCGCGGGGGTTTGCCCTGAGTCAACGCGCCCTCCCTGTTGCCTCACGTCAATACCTCCGGGAACGTGGGGTCGTTGCCTCAGATGAAATCCTCCGGCTGCCGGGGCGGTTCCACCGTTCGTTCACGGCGGGTTTGACCGGGGCGGGCTGTTTGGCAGTGGTGAGGGCTTCAAGCCGG
>NZ_JBFTSL010000039.1:0-6886 GCF_056400005.1 Arthrobacter sp. 01L42
AGCCAGGTGTTGAAGTTCCGGTCCTCGGCGTTCGTCCCGGCGCCGATGCGTTCCCGGGCCCAGGCGGCGGGGACGGTGCCGTAGCCGGGGAGCCGGGCGGGTTCGGCGTTGCCCTGGAAGAGGGTGCGGTCGGTGATGACGAGCTGGATCTCGACGCCGGTGATCCCGCCGGGGGTGCCGGTGGTGCGTTCGACCAGGGCATCGGCCATGAGCTGCCCGCGGCCCCTCGGGTCCCCGGCGGCGCGGAGGGTGTCGGCGTGCCCGGTGAGGGCCTTGTAGACGGCGACGCCGGCGGTCACGGGCAGCAGGGCGGTGAGGTGGCACATGGTGTCGGGGGCCGGGCGGAGGCTGACGTGCCGCTCGGTGGCGGCGTGCGCGGCGCGTTCGGTGACGGAGCGGGGGTCACGCCGGTACGCGGCGGTGCGGGCCGCGGCGATCAGGGACCGGTCACCGGCCCCGGCGAACGTTCCGGCGTCGGCGGCGAGTTCGGCGTCGACGGCGGCCCGGTCGGCCGGGGTCAGGCAGGCGGTTTCGCGTACGAGCAGGGTGGCGCGCCATTCGTTCAGCTGACCGGTTTCCAGGGCGGCGAGGGTGTGCGGCATCTCGGTGATCAGGGCTTTGGCCAAGCCCAGGAGCCGGCCGCCCCTGGCGGGGATTCGTGCCGGGCCAGGGCGATCTGCGCGCCGACCCCGGCGCCGCGCCTCTCGGGCGGGACCCCGAGCCGGGCCTGTTCGCGGCGTTGGAGCAGGTCGAAGGCCACGGCGAGCCGGGCCTGTTCCGCGGACGCGGCGGATTTCCAGTCTTCCAGTTCCCGGATCCGGTCAATGATCCCGGCACTGTCCGTGGGCGGACAGCCTAAGCCCACCGGCCCGGCGTCCAGCCGGCCCGCCACCTCCGCGGAGGCTGCCTCCGCGGAACCCAGCGGTCCGGCGGCCGGGCCGCTCCCGGCGCGGCTTAAGCCACCGTCGTCGTATCCTGCCGGAGCCACTTCGGGCCCCTGATTGCCGTCCATGAATCCAGTGTTTCAGGGACCCCCGACAATAACGCGCCTGTACTCCTCAGCCGAAGCTAGGCGTCACGGATTGCCGGCGGACTCAGCGGTTGCGGTAGTAGTCCTTCCAGACCAGGCGATGGAGGGGGATCACCCGCGGCAGCGACCGTAGTCCGGGGATGAACGGCAGCAGGGCCAGCAACGCCGTCAGCACGAACATCGTGACGACGACGAGGGCATCGGCATTAGGCGAGCTCTTGAACGGTTCCACTTGGTAAAGGAGCGAGAAGAGCCACAACCAGGACTGCCCAGGCGTATCGCCGGTTTCGTTCATCACGCCCCACTGATCCCCGGAGAGGTGTTGGCTGGCCGCAAGATCCGGGAAGTAGCCGCCGTCGCCCAAAAATAGGAGGCCGCGCGTGAAGTCCATGTTGTAGAAGTTTCCGCCGCTTTGCAGCACGCCGTCCAGACTGCCTTGGCGCGCCATCTCCAGCAGCGCTCCGGTCAGTGCAGGGACCGGGCCATAGTCGCCGTCGCCCACCTGGGCCGGGTCGTTATCCGGCGCAGCGGCAAGGGCGTCCGAATAGGCAGCTGCCCAGGCTGAGCGCTGCTGATCCGTGGCGGCCGTCCAGCTCGCCAGCTCTGCCGGCGGCGACGGCAGCGTCGCAAGCGGGGCGATCACGAAGTCATTGGCGGTATCAACCGGGAGGCGGACGCCGGAGAGGCTTTGAAGGTCCACGGGGCCGATCTTCTGCGTCGCGTCCGGGGTCGAGTTGTAGGGCGGCCCGTATCCGGCAGTATCGCTGGTGCCGGCCAGTTCCTTTGCAGCGGTGCCAACGAAATCCGCCGGGGCGGCCGTGGCCCACGTCTTGAGGCTCACGCTGGGCTCATCAGGGGACCCGAAGATGGCGGACACACCGAGCACGAGCAGGCCGACCACCACAACGCCGATGATCAGTTCCTTGATGAGGTCATATTCGCGGACGCTGCCCGTCCAGGGCCGGCTGGCAACGTCGTCTGCCTTCCGCCAGGAGGTACTACTGTTTTTTCTGGTCATTGCACTGCGCCCCCGGATTCTGTGCCCCTGGGTTCGGAGGCCTCCGGAGGTTCGGTGGCCTCCGGGCGGTTGTGAAGCAGCTGGGCGTCGGACTCCGCGGCATCCAGTGGAGGTGCAACGCCGTGGACCCGGACCAGCAGGACGTGCAGGACCACCACAGCGCCCACGGCCAAGGGCAGCAGCGTGACATGCCAGGTGAAGAGCTGACCGACGTTGGCCACATTGAACCAAGCGCCTACGCCGACCGCGTTCAGCGCATCCTTCGCTTCAAAGGCAATCCACTGCGAATCGAAGTTCGTCTGGAGCAGATACCCGGTGAAGGCCGCCACGATGGAAACAACAAAGGAGATCACGCCGGTGATCCAGGTCAGCACCCGGCCCCCGCGCCAGGCCGCCATCCAGAATTTCAACCACAGGTGCACCACCATGAAGATGAAGAAGAACTCCACGCTCCACAAATGCGTGCTGTTGACGAAACTCCCCAGCGAGGACACGTGATACCACTGGGGTCCGTTCAGTCCCAGCACGATCCCGGAAACGATGATCCACAGCAGGGACGCGATGGCCCCCATGCCGAATACGTACGCCCAGGATGCCACGAAGCTTGGCTGGTCCTCGGGCAAGAGTTTGTCCGGCGGAAGCTTCCTCAGGAGCCACCGGCGGGCCCTGCCGGTCAAGGTGCGGGCGTCTGTTTCATCGACCTGCGCGCCGTGTCCCGGTGTTGCGGGGGCAGTCATTTGCGCCGCTTCCCTCCGGGAAAAGGCAGGACCAAGGCCAGGATGAACAAGATGATCATCACGACGATCACGATCAGGTTTCCGGATTGGATGGTGAAGCCGTCCCAGCCAAAATATGTTCCATCACCAACCATGCCAACGCTTGCCACGAGCCATCCAGACATGAGCTGCTCGATTCTTTTTAGGATGCCGGTTCAACTCCACCACTGTCACGTATCCGCAGACAGGGTCTTCTGCCCCGTTTAGGCGCCCTTCCGGGACCCCGTGTTGCTGTGCTGCGGTGGATTAGGCTGGAGCCGTGACCCGCCTCATTCTTGCCTCCCAGTCCCCCGCCCGCACCAAGCTGCTCCACAACGCCGGCATCGCCCACGAGGTCCTCGTCTCGGACGTGGATGAGGACGCCGTGCAGGCCCGCTACGGCGTGACGGATCCGCATGACACGGCCCTGTTGCTTGCCCGGGCCAAGGCAGAGGCCGTCGCGTCCCTGCCCGAGGCGGACGGCGCAATCGTGATCGGCTGCGACTCGGTCTTCGAGTTCGACGGCGAGGCCCACGGAAAGCCCTACACGGCCGACGTCGCCCGGGAGCGTATGCTCCGCATGAGCGGCAGCATGGGCGTCCTGCACACCGGCCACTGGCTCGTGGACTGCCGGGACACGGCCGTCGCAGACGCTGACACAGATGCAGACACCGACGACGACGACGACACAGACGGCGACGACGGCGCGCGCGGCACCGGCGCCACCCTGGGCTCGGTGTCCTCGGCCGAGGTCCACTTCATGGAGATGAGCGCCGACGAAATCGAAACCTACATCGCCACCGGCGAGCCGCTCCAGTGCGCCGGCTCCTTCACGATCGACGGCTACGGCGGGGCGTTCATCCGCAAGGTCGACGGCGATCCCCACACCGTCGTCGGGCTCTCCATCTCCACCCTGCGTGCCCTGCTCGGCCAGGCGAATGTGGGCATCACCGAGCTTTGGACCGGCGGGGCTGTGGACCCGGCGGACGTCCGCGCCGAGTAACGACGGAATGCGTGGCGGAGTGAGCCAATTCGCCACCCTTTGTGGCAACCCTACAAAGGAAGGGCCGTATACGCGCGGAATCCGCAAGTAATATCGGCGGAACCCTCAAAACCGCGCTAGGCTCCCTGAAGGAAAGAAGGAGACGCCTTGTCAGCAAATTCGGAGCAGTCCGCACCCACCGTGCCGGGATCAACGCAGTCATCTACAGCCGCGGGCATCCGCCGGCTGACCAAGGTGCTGATCGCCAACCGCGGAGAAATTGCGGTGCGCATCATCCGCGCCGCCCGCGATGAAGGCATCGCGTCGGTGGCGGTCTACGCGGACCCCGATCGCGACGCGCTGCACGCCCGGCTCGCGGACGAGGCCTACGCGCTCGGTGGCAACACCGCCGCGGAGTCCTACTTGGTGATGGACAAGATCATCGACGTCGCCCGCCAGTCCGGCGCGGACGCCATCCACCCCGGGTACGGGTTCCTGGCCGAGAACGCCGAGTTCGCCGCCAAGGTGATCGATGCCGGCATTACGTGGATCGGCCCCTCCCCCGCAGCGATCTCTGCCCTGGGCGACAAGGTCCAGGCCCGCCACATTGCCGAGAAGGTTGGCGCCCCGCAGGTTCCCGGCACCGCCGACCCGGTCGAATCCGCCGAGGAAATCCTCGACTTCGTGGACAAGTTCGGCCTGCCCGTCGCCATCAAGGCGGCCTTCGGCGGCGGCGGACGCGGCATCAAGGTGGCCCGCACCCGCGAAGAAATCCCCGAACTCTTCGAATCCGCCGTGCGCGAGGCCACCGCCGCCTTCGGCCGCGGCGAGTGCTTCATTGAGCGCTTCCTGGACGCCCCGCGCCACGTCGAGACCCAGTGCCTGGCCGACGCCCACGGCAACGTCGTGGTGGTCTCCACCCGCGACTGCTCGCTCCAGCGCCGGAACCAGAAACTCGTCGAGGAAGCCCCGGCCCCGTTCCTCACCGAGGAACAGAACCGCCGGCTCTACGAATCCTCCAAGGCCATCCTCAAGGAGGCGGGCTACCTCGGCGCAGGCACCTGCGAATTCCTCGTCGGCCAGGACGGCACCATCTCCTTCCTCGAGGTCAACACCCGCCTTCAGGTGGAGCACTGCGTCTCCGAGGAAGTCACCGGGATCGACCTCGTCCGCGAACAGTTCCGGCTGGCCCGCGGCGAGGAGCTCGGCTACGGCGACCCGGAAGTCCGCGGCCACTCGATCGAATTCCGCATCACCGGCGAGGACCCGGGCCGGAACTTCATGCCCGCCCCCGGCACCATCACGGTACTGAAAAACCCCACCGGTCCCGGTATCCGCGTCGATTCCGGCGTGGAGCAGGGCGATGTCATCAGCGGCAACTTCGACTCCATGCTCTCGAAGCTGATCGTCACCGGCGCCACCCGCGCCCAGGCCCTGCAGCGCTCCCGGCGGGCACTGGAGGAAATGGTGGTGGAGGGCATCCCCACCGTCATCCCGTTCGACCTCGCGGTGGTTTCCAATCCCGATTTCGCACCGGCCGAAGGCCCCTTCAAGGTCCACACCCGCTGGATCGAGACGGCCTTCGTCAATGACATTCCGGCCTGGACCCCGACCGGCACCGAGGCTGAAGCGGCCGACGCCGGTGACCGCCAGCGCGTCGTCGTCGAGGTCGGCGGCAAGCGCCTGGAAGTCGTGCTGCCGGCGTCGCTGGGCTCAGTCGGCAACGCCGCAGGCGCAAAGCCGGCCAAGGCCAAGAAGCGCTCCCGGGGTGGCGGCGCACCCGCGGCCGCGAGCGGCAACGCCCTGACCTCCCCCATGCAGGGGACCATCGTGAAGGTGGCCGTCGCCGAGGGTGACACGGTCGCCGAGGGAGATCTCGTCGTCGTGCTCGAGGCGATGAAGATGGAACAGCCGCTCACCGCCCACCGCGCCGGCATCGTCATCGGCCTCGCCGCAGCGGCCGGCGAGACCGTGTCCGCCGGCGCCATCATCGCCATGATCGAGGACGGCGCCGCAGAGTAAGCGGCACACGGTACGGCGACGGCGGACGGCCGGCGCCGCTGCCGGTTGCGGGCGCGCCTCTGGCGCGTCCGCAACCGGCCAGTAGAGACTTGGAGTGTGAAGCCATTCCTGCTCCTCGCCTCGCGCGCGGAGGACACCGCCGCCGAGGACGAATACCGCGCCTACCTTCGCTACTGCGGCCTCCGGCCCGAGCAGCTCCACCGCATCCGGATGGAAGCCGCCCCGCTGCCAACGCTTGAGTTGTCCGACTATTCGGGCGTCATTGTGGGCGGCAGTCCCTTTACGTCCAGCGACCCGGCCGAGCACAAGAGCGCCACCCAGCACCGGGTGGAGCGCGAACTCGCCGGGCTGCTGGACAGGATCGTGGCCGAGGACTTCCCGTTCCTCGGCGCCTGCTACGGCGTCGGCACCCTCGGACTGCACCAGGGCGCCGTGATCGACCGGACGTACGGTGAAGGGCTCGGCGGCGTCACCATCAAACTGACGGCGGAGGGGCTGCAGGATCCCCTCCTGCGCGGGCTGCCGGAGAGCTTTACGGCGTTCACCGGCCACAAGGAAGCCTGCACCGTCCTGCCCTCCCATGCGGTGCTGCTGGCCAGCTCGGCCGCCTGCCCGGTGCACATGTTCCGGATCAAGACCAACCTGTACGCGACGCAGTTCCACCCCGAGCTCGATGCTGAAGGGCTCGTCACCAGGATCGATATCTACCGCCATGCCGGCTACTTCCCGCCGGAATCGGCCGAAATGCTCATGGATGACGCCCGGCAGTTCACTGCGACAGAACCGATGAAGATCCTGCGGAACTTTGTGGAGCGCTACGCGAGCTGAGCCCCGCCAACGCTGAAGCCTGGCCCCGCAAAACGCAGAAGCCCGGTGTGTTCAATGGGCGAATTCTAGGAGTCGTTGCAACACCTGCTGGTTAGGTGGTTWGTAGTAAATCACGCAGACGCTCGGCTGGGGTATCCCAGCCGAGCGTTTTACGTGGGCGGCCGTTGAGCTCCTGGGCGACGTGTTCGAGGTCTTCCGGCCCGTAGGCGGACAGGTCGGTGCCTTTGGGGAAATACTGCCGCAGCAGTCCG
>NZ_JBFTSL010000040.1:0-3375 GCF_056400005.1 Arthrobacter sp. 01L42
TGGTGTGAACGTCTTTTGAATCCGTTCACGGGAAGAGTGTGTGGTGTAAGTTATCGGCCTATTAGTACCGGTCAGCTTCACGAGTCGTTAGTCCTCGCTTCCACATCCGGCCTATCAACCCAGTGGTCTGGCTGGGGGCCTCTCACACACAAGGTGTATGGAAATCTCATCTCGAAGCGAGCTTCCCGCTTAGATGCTTTCAGCGGTTATCCCATCCGAACGTAGCTAATCAGCGGTGCACTTGGCAGTACAACTGACACACCAGAGGTTCGTCCGTCCCGGTCCTCTCGTACTAAGGACAGCCCTTCTCAAATTTCCTGCGCGCGCAGCGGATAGGGACCGAACTGTCTCACGACGTTCTAAACCCAGCTCGCGTACCGCTTTAATGGGCGAACAGCCCAACCCTTGGGACCTACTCCAGCCCCAGGATGCGACGAGCCGACATCGAGGTGCCAAACCATGCCGTCGATATGGACTCTTGGGCAAGATCAGCCTGTTATCCCCGAGGTACCTTTTATCCGTTGAGCGACGGCCATTCCACAATGTACCGCCGGATCACTAGTCCCGACTTTCGTCCCTGCTCGAGATGTCTCTCTCACAGTCAAGCTCCCTTGTGCACTTACACTCGACACCTGATTGCCAACCAGGCTGAGGGAACCTTTGGGCGCCTCCGTTACTTTTTAGGAGGCAACCGCCCCAGTTAAACTACCCATCAGGCACTGTCCCTGACCCGGATTACGGGCCGAAGTTAGATGTCCAAAGTGACCAGAGTGGTATTTCAACGATGACTCCACCCGAACTGGCGTCCGGGCTTCAACGTCTCCCACCTATCCTACACAAGCCACTCCGAACACCAATACCAAACTATAGTAAAGGTCTCGGGGTCTTTCCGTCCTGCTGCGCGTAACGAGCATCTTTACTCGTACTGCAATTTCGCCGAGTTTATGGTTGAGACAGCGGGGAAGTCGTTACTCCATTCGTGCAGGTCGGAACTTACCCGACAAGGAATTTCGCTACCTTAGGATGGTTATAGTTACCACCGCCGTTTACTGGGGCTTAAATTCTCAGCTTCGCCTTGCGGCTAACCGGTCCTCTTAACCTTCCAGCACCGGGCAGGAGTCAGTCCGTATACATCGTCTTGCGACTTCGCACGGACCTGTGTTTTTAGTAAACAGTCGCTTCCCCCTGGTCTCTGCGGCCCCGATCCCCTCCCACCAGCAAGTGGTGTTCAAGGTTGGGGCCCCCCTTCTCCCGAAGTTACGGGGGCATTTTGCCGAGTTCCTTAACCATAATTCTCTCGATCGCCTTAGTATTCTCTACCTGATCACCTGTGTCGGTTTGGGGTACGGGCGGCTAAAACCTCGCGTCGATGCTTTTCTCGGCAGCATAGGATCACCGAATCCCCCCATACGGGGGTCCCGTCAGATCTCAGGCATCATGAACGGCGGATTTGCCTACCGTTCGCCCTACATCCTTAGACCGGGACAACCATCGCCCGGCTCGGCTACCTTCCTGCGTCACACCTGTTAATACGCTTGCCTCCCAGGATCAGGTCCCGCGCTCCACCAAAACCCACACACCCCGAAGGGTGCTAGGGCAGGTTTCGGGCGGTTAGTATCCCCTGTTCAGCATGGGCGGTTTTTCGCCGGTACGGGAATATCAACCCGTTGTCCATCGACTACGCCTGTCGGCCTCGCCTTAGGTCCCGACTTACCCAGGGCAGATTAGCTTGACCCTGGAACCCTTGATCATCCGGCGGACGGGTTTCTCACCCGTCTTTCGCTACTCATGCCTGCATTCTCACTCGTGTAGGCTCCACCGCTGGTTTCCACCGCGACTTCACTGCCCACACGACGCTCCCCTACCACTCCAGACGCCTGAACCAACCCCACAAGGGGGCAGCTTGGCTAATGTCTGAAATCCACAACTTCGGCGGTGTACTTGAGCCCCGCTACATTGTCGGCGCGGAATCACTTGACCAGTGAGCTATTACGCACTCTTTTAAGGATGGCTGCTTCTAAGCCAACCTCCTGGTTGTCTTCGCAACTCCACATCCTTTCCCACTTAGCACACGCTTAGGGGCCTTAGTTGGTGGTCTGGGCTGTTTCCCTCTCGACTATGAAGCTTATCCCCCACAGTCTCACTGCTGCGCTCTCACTTACCGGCATTCGGAGTTTGGCTGACGTCAGTAACCTTGTAGGGCCCATTAGCCATCCAGTAGCTCTACCTCCGGTAAGAAACACGCAACGCTGCACCTAAATGCATTTCGGGGAGAACCAGCTATCACGAAGTTTGATTGGCCTTTCACCCCTACCCACAGCTCATCCCCTCCATTTTCAACTGAAGTGGGTTCGGTCCTCCACGACGTCTTACCGTCGCTTCAACCTGGCCATGGGTAGATCACTTCGCTTCGGGTCTAGATCACGCCACTGCAACGCCCTATTCAGACTCGCTTTCGCTACGGCTTCCCCACACGGGTTAACCTCGCGACGTAACACTAACTCGCAGGCTCATTCTTCAAAAGGCACGCCGTCACCCCAACACGATCGCTCGCGGAGGCTCCGACGGATTGTAAGCACACGGTTTCAGGTACTGTTTCACTCCCCTCCCGGGGTACTTTTCACCTTTCCCTCACGGTACTGGTCCGCTATCGGTCATTAGGGAGTATTTAGGCTTATCAGGTGGTCCTGACAGATTCGCACGGGATTTCTCGGGCCCCGTGCTACTTGGGATACTTCACCAGGCGGTGCACAACATTTCGGTTACGGGGCTCACACCCTCTACGGCCGGCCTTTCAAGACCGTTCACCTATGCCTGCACTCTCACCTTCCCAGCCCGGCAGAGCTGGAGTGGGAAGTCCCACAACCCCGACCATGCAACGCCCGCCGGCTATCACACATGGAACGGTTTAGCCTGATCCGCGTTCGCTCGCCACTACTGACGGAATCACTATTGTTTTCTCTTCCTGCGGGTACTGAGATGTTTCACTTCCCCGCGTTCCCTCCACGCACCCTATGTGTTCAGATGCGGGTCACCAGGCAGCTCGCGCCCCTGGCGGGGTTTCCCCATTCGGACACCCTGGGATCACAGTCCGGTTATCGACTCCCCCAGGCTTATCGCAGATTCCTACGTCCTTCTTCGGCTCCTAATGCCAAGGCATCCACCGTGTGCTCTTAAAAACTTGACCACAAAAGATCAAGGAGTAATTTTCGAGAAAACCATGGAACCAGACCGCAACCAACCACCACCCAAAGGCGGCAGCACAATCACGGATCAGATCCAGGTTCATATTCTTGGAAATTGCTTCTTATAAAAGATGCTCGCGTCCACTATGTAGTTCTCAAACAACAACCCCGTACCACACACCCCACACAC
>NZ_JBFTSL010000041.1:0-3319 GCF_056400005.1 Arthrobacter sp. 01L42
CACCCGGGGGCCATGCCGTACCGGGGCAGGTAGCGCGGCACGAGGTTCAGCAGCCCGGCCATGGCGGAGGCGCCGGCGAACCACAGGATGGCGATGGTGCTCAGATCGTAGACGGTGCCGAATCCGTTTCCCAGGTATTCGTGCGCGAGATAGGCCAGGGCACGCCCGTTCGCCTGCCCGCCCGGCTGGAACTCCTGCGCCGGGATCAGCACCACCGTGGTGAAGCTTGTGGTGACGAGGAACGCGCTCATGATCAGGGCCGCCGTCGTCAGCAGCCGGCGTGCACCCTTGATCCGGCCCTCAGGGTTCTCCTCGGTGTCCGTGACGTGGCCGCGGATCTGCGGCATCACGGCCACGCCGGTCTCGAAGCCGGACAGGCCCAGGGCCAGCTTGGGGAAGACGAGCAGCGCGATGCCCACCACCATCAGCGGGCTCCCGTGCTGGGTGGTCAGGGCCAGCCACCAGTTGTCGACCGCCACCGGGTGCTGCAGGACCTCGATGATCGTTGTGATGACCACGACGACGTTCAGCCCGAGGTAAATGCCCACCAGGACGACGGCGACGCCGATCGCCTCCTTGAAACCGCGCAGGAACACGGCGGCGAGCAGGGCCAGGAAGACCAGCGTGACCGCGACGTTCTGGCCTTGGATCCAGTCGGGGGCGAACGGGTTCTCGATCGCGTGCGCGGTCGCGTCCGCAGCGGAGAGCGTCATGGTGATCATGAAGTCGGTGGCGGCGAAACCCAGCAGCACCAGGACGAGCAGTTTCCCGCCCCACCGCGGCAGCAGCCGCTCCAGCATGGCGATGGACCCTTCGCCGCGCGGACTTTCGCCGGCCACCCGGCGGTACACCGGCAGTGCGCCCAGCAAGGTCACGGCGACCAGGACCAGGGTGGCCAGCGGCGAAATCACGCCGGCCGCGAGCGCGGCGATGGCGGGCTGGTAGCCCAGCGTGGAGAAGTAGTCCACGCCGGTCAGGCACATGACCTGCCACCATGTGTGTTTCTTCAGGTGGCTGTCGCTCACGGCCCCGGGCCCCTGGTGGATTCCCTTGGCGTCCTGGAGGCCGAACAGCAGCCAGTTCTTGAAGTGCTCCCCGGCGTCGGGCCGCGGCGCCGAAGGGTCTGCCGGTGGCCGGCTGAGGGTAGTCATGTAGTCCTTTCCAGGCGACGCATCGCGCCGCTTCCGTCCGCGAGAGTACCAGCGCACGCAGCCGTCACGACCGTCCGGCCAACAATCCTGATGGTTCCTTAACGCCCACGGCGAGCCGCCACATTAAGAGAACGCAAATTTATGGCCTGCCGGCATATGGAAAGCATTAAGGACCGTCCCGAGGGGCGTCGCCGGTGATGTTATGAAGCAAGAGGACGCTGCAGCCACGGTGGCCGCAATCCGATCCCCAGCAGGAGCCAAACAGCATGAACACCACGTCCCGGCCGGCACACGACACGCCCGACCTTCCGGCCCGTGGCGGCACTGCCCCGGATTTCGTCGCCGTCGATGACAGCGGGGACTTTTCCTATCACCGGTCGGAACAGGACCTGCTGGCGGCGTTTGAGTACGTCGGGGAAGCCGCGTGCATCATCGACCCCAGCGGCAGCGCCTACCGCCTCGCCCTGGATCCGAACCGTCATCTGGTCCTCGGGCCCTCCCGCGGCCAAGTGGAATTCCATTGGCTCCGCCACGCATGGCTGGACGCACAAGGCGCGCATCCCGAGGGGCATCGGCTCCGCCGCTTCTACCCCGCCACCAGGGACGAAGTGGTCTCGGACCTGTTCGAAACCCTCGCCCTGGAACGCGGGACAGCCCCGGCCGGGGGCGCCTGGTCTCTCGACATCGACGGCCTTGCCTCGCACCCGTCCGGCATCGAGGACATCGACGTCCAGCTCCGGCGCCAAGACGTGCTGGCGCATGCCCACGTGACAGACCCGTTCGGACACCTCTACCGGCCCGCACGGCACCGCAGGCACTGGTATCTGCCGGCTGCCGCCGGTTTCATCCTCTACATCGAAATCCCCGCCCCCGCCGCAGCCCGCTGAGACCGGTGCCGCCGCCGGCGGGCCGGTGTTAAAGATCCGTCAAGATCGGCCCCGGGGCGGGAGCCGCTCCCGGCTCCGGTGTTATCGTCGGCAGTAAACACGATGGTGGGCATCGCGCGGAGAGGCATAGATGACCACGATGAGCAGGCCGCCTTCGGATCCCTCAGCGGCACGGCCGGGAACCGGGGACAACTTCAGGAAATGGCTGCTGTTCGGCCTGCAGGACGCCAAGGGTATCCATCAGGGGCCCGGGGCCGTGAGTGACAGCCACCTGAAGAAGCACTCGTGGTGGCAGGTCATGTGCCTGACCGGCGTCGATTACTTCTCCACGCTGGGCTACCAGCCGGCCATTGCGGCCCTGGCCGCGGGCGTGATTTCGCCGCTGGCCACGCTGGTCCTGGTTGCCGTGACCTTGTTCGGCGCACTGCCGGTATACCGCCGGGTGGCCGGCGAAAGCCACCGCGGCGAGGGATCCATCGCCATGCTGGAGCGGCTGATGCCGCGTTGGGGCGGGAAACTGCTCGTCCTGGTGTTGCTGGGGTTCGCGGCTACCGACTTCATGATCACCATGACGCTTTCTGCCGCGGACGCGACCGCGCACGCGCTCGAGAACCCGTTCGCCCCCGCCTGGATGCAGGGCCAGAACGTCGCGGTCACGCTGTTCCTGCTGGCTCTGCTCGCCGCCGTGTTCCTGCGCGGTTTCAAGGAGGCCATCGGCGTCGCCGTCGTCCTGGTGGGCATTTACCTGGGCCTGAACGTCGTCGTGGTAGTCACGACAATATTCGAAACATTGACCCACCCAGTTGCCGTGGACGACTGGTGGCTGGCCCTGACCACCCAGCACGGGAGCCCGCTGATGGTGGTGGGCATCGCGCTGCTCGTCTTCCCCAAGCTGGCCCTGGGCCTGTCCGGCTTCGAGACCGGCGTGGCCGTGATGCCGCAGATCCAGGGACGCCCCGGTGACACGGAAGAGAAACCGGCAGGCCGAATCGACGGTGCCCGCCGGCTGCTGACAACTGCCGCCGTCATCATGAGTGCCTTCCTGATCACGACCAGCTTCACCACGGTGGTCCTGATCCCAGCGCAGGACTTCGAACCCGGCGGCCCGGCGAACGGCCGCGCCCTGGCCTACCTCGCGCACGAATACCTGGGAAACGGATTCGGCACCGTCTACGATCTGAGCACCATCGCCATCCTGTGGTTCGCCGGCGCCTCCGCCATGGCCGGGCTGCTGAACCTCGTGCCGCGCTACCTGCCCCGGTACGGCATGGCCCCCGGGTG
>NZ_JBFTSL010000042.1:0-2329 GCF_056400005.1 Arthrobacter sp. 01L42
GGAGGGTGTGGGAGAGTAGGTCACCGCCGGAACACCATTAACGGTCGAGGACCCCCACCACCAGGTGGGGGTCCTCCCGCATTTAACCCCCCTCTCCGGCAGGGCCGGGCCCCCGGCCCCGGAGCCCGGGCCCACGGCCGGCTGCCCCCGGGCCGGGCCGGTAATCGCCCCTGGCGCCCGATCGCCGGTGAGGGGCCCTACGACGTCGTATGCTCCGCCTTAAAGGAGGCCCCGCGTTGCTGCAGGAACGTACAGGCCGGACGCGCCTGGACGGCCTCATTCGGCATCGGGCACGCCGTCCCCTGCCCCTCCCGCTGACCTGAGCTTCCGGCGTCTGCGCCGGCGCCAGACGATCACCAGGCCAAGCACGACGAAGGGGACCAGCACCCAGCCGCCGATGTCGAGAGCGTCACCGATGGCATTGGCCAGCGCCCCGGCCAAATAGGCGAGAACACTGAGGCTCGCGACCCAGGCAATGGACCCTGTGATGGTCCAGAGCAGAAAATTGGGCCACGGCATCTTGGCGGCCCCCGCGGCAATGGCGCCCCAGAGCCGGACCACTATGACCCAGCGGCCGAAGAACAAGGCTTTGCCGCCGTGCCGATCGAAGAACGACTCGAGCTGGAGGATGCGATTCTCGTCGGCGTGGAAGCGCCGTGCGAGTCGAAGCATCAGCGGACGGCCTCCCACCCGCCCAAGTACGTAGCCAATCGTGCTCCCGAGCATGGCGCCCAGGCTGCCGACCGCGATAACGGCGGCAAGGTTCAGGTCTCCGTGGCGCGCCGAGGCGTAGGCTCCAAGCAGGACGGCCACGGCGGGAAGCGGTACACCGGCGCACTGGGCCAGCACAATCACGAAGACGGCGAAGTAGTACGCCCATTCGTCCGCAACCCCCGCTTCCGCGGCGAAGTAGGCCGCCCAGCCGAGCGCCACGAAGCGGAAGGCAACTAATCCGGTCATCGCTCACACCTCACTCCGCTGCTCCGCCGTGGTTCATCATGACGGTCCCCGCGCTGCCCGCGTTCTGTCTGCGGTCATAACCCCCGCGACAGCACCGGGATGGCCCTTGTCTACCCTTGCGGCCGGGGCCGCGTCAAGAGCAGGCTGCGGACACTGCCCGGCCGGCGGCGGCACAGCGTTTCCGGCCGCGGCGCTAGCCTCGGCGCTCCGGCCGGATCGCCCGCAACCACCACCGCCCGCGCCGCTACGAACGCCGGCCCTGCGCCTCTACTACGCCTCCTGCTTTAGGCCCTGAAGACTTACACACAGGCCATGCCCGCCCTCCCTCCTGGTGCGTACGACCTTCAGCACTAAGACGCTTGGGTGGATGCGCTTTCCGAGCATGAAGATGGATTCCGCGCGTGAGTGAAGGCCGTTGATGACACTGCCTGGGATCACGTCGGGTGGGAACACGTTCGCCAGGCGGCCCCGGCAGGCAATGAACACGCGTCTGTCTTGTTCGTCGTGGAACGTGCCGCTCTTGAAGGCGGGTATCCGATACAGATCACGGATGTGCGCGAGTCATCGCGCCGACCGTTCCGATGCATTGCGCGCGGACTCTGTGGAGTCGATAACACCCTAAACATCGCGAACATGGACTGGGGGGAGCTCGCAGAAAGCACAGACAGCAAGGGTGACTTCAGGGGTTGCCTGACAGTTCCTGCTGCTTCGATGTACTGGGAACAGGCTGCGGCCGAATCAATCGCTCGACCAACCACGGGATCGTGCAACTTCCGCCGCGGGTTTCAAGGTTCTTCGCTGATTCCAGGTAGCTGACGTTCGTCAGGTGTTCCCTTCAGCCACGATTTCGGCGGGGTGGCTGCTTTCGGGCCATCAACTCGTCATAGCCCCGGCAGATGGCAGACGGCAGTGTTGGCCGGAAGGCCGGCGATGATCGCGGCGGGATCCATGAGCCGGCTCAGGGTCAGGCAAGCCGTCAGACGTCCGGGAACCCGGTTGCGGTACCCCTCGAACAACACTTGGTTCGGGGTCTGGCCCAGAAGGCATCGGAAGCATCCTGCCGCGTCACGCCCCTGTGGCGGCCTGCATTCGACAACACGACGGACTGTTTGGCTGCTATTGCATGGGCCCGCCATGTGGGGGATCTGCTGGCACGGGGTTGGTGTGATGCACGGCATAGTGGCCGTGGGTGGCGGGGGAGCGTGTGATGAGGTGCGTGGCGGGTGGTTTTGGGTTGTGGTGGCGGGGTTTTTGGGTGGTGGGGTGGGTGTGGGGKGTGGAGTTGCGGTGGGGGCGTGGTGGGTGTATTGTTTTCTAAGTCGCCGCGAGGGAGACCAGCGGAAATGCTGGGAACCGGAGGCGGCCAATC
>NZ_JBFTSL010000043.1:0-1730 GCF_056400005.1 Arthrobacter sp. 01L42
GTTGTAGGTGCTCCTTAGAAAGGAGGTGATCCAGCCGCACCTTCCGGTACGGCTACCTTGTTACGACTTAGTCCCAATCGCCAGTCCCACCTTCGACAGCTCCCTCCCACAAGGGGTTAGGCCACCGGCTTCGGGTGTTACCAACTTTCGTGACTTGACGGGCGGTGTGTACAAGGCCCGGGAACGTATTCACCGCAGCGTTGCTGATCTGCGATTACTAGCGACTCCGACTTCATGGGGTCGAGTTGCAGACCCCAATCCGAACTGAGACCGGCTTTTTGGGATTAGCTCCACCTCACAGTATCGCAACCCTTTGTACCGGCCATTGTAGCATGCGTGAAGCCCAAGACATAAGGGGCATGATGATTTGACGTCGTCCCCACCTTCCTCCGAGTTGACCCCGGCAGTCTCCCATGAGTCCCCGCCATTACGCGCTGGCAACATGGAACGAGGGTTGCGCTCGTTGCGGGACTTAACCCAACATCTCACGACACGAGCTGACGACAACCATGCACCACCTGTGAACCGGCCCCAAAGGGGAAGGACTGTTTCCAGCCCGGTCCGGCCCATGTCAAGCCTTGGTAAGGTTCTTCGCGTTGCATCGAATTAATCCGCATGCTCCGCCGCTTGTGCGGGCCCCCGTCAATTCCTTTGAGTTTTAGCCTTGCGGCCGTACTCCCCAGGCGGGGCACTTAATGCGTTAGCTACGGCGCGGAAAACGTGGAATGTCCCCCACACCTAGTGCCCAACGTTTACGGCATGGACTACCAGGGTATCTAATCCTGTTCGCTCCCCATGCTTTCGCTCCTCAGCGTCAGTTAATGCCCAGAGACCTGCCTTCGCCATCGGTGTTCCTCCTGATATCTGCGCATTTCACCGCTACACCAGGAATTCCAGTCTCCCCTACATCACTCTAGTCTGCCCGTACCCACCGCAGATCCGGAGTTGAGCCCCGGACTTTCACGGCAGACGCGACAAACCGCCTACGAGCTCTTTACGCCCAATAATTCCGGATAACGCTTGCGCCCTACGTATTACCGCGGCTGCTGGCACGTAGTTAGCCGGCGCTTCTTCTGCAGGTACCGTCACTTTCGCTTCTTCCCTACTGAAAGAGGTTTACAACCCGAAGGCCGTCATCCCTCACGCGGCGTCGCTGCATCAGGCTTGCGCCCATTGTGCAATATTCCCCACTGCTGCCTCCCGTAGGAGTCTGGGCCGTGTCTCAGTCCCAGTGTGGCCGGTCACCCTCTCAGGCCGGCTACCCGTCGTCGCCTTGGTGAGCCATTACCTCACCAACAAGCTGATAGGCCGCGAGTCCATCCAAAACCACAATAAAGCTTTCCACCCCCCACCATGCGATGAGGAGTCATATCCGGTATTAGACCCAGTTTCCCAGGCTTATCCCAGAGTTAAGGGCAGGTTACTCACGTGTTACTCACCCGTTCGCCACTAATCCCCGGTGCAAGCACCGGATCATCGTTCGACTTGCATGTGTTAAGCACGCCGCCAGCGTTCATCCTGAGCCAGGATCAAACTCTCCGTTGAAGTAAAACAGACACAACATGCGCCCCCGGGAAAACGGGATACACACGCTGCACAAAATTTGAAACCAGCCAAATAACACCAGACCACACCACGGGGTGGCGGGCCCGGCAAATTCAACCAATTCAATACAATAAATTGGTATCAACAAACTTGGCACACTATTGAGTTCTCAAACAACAGACACA
>NZ_JBFTSL010000044.1:0-2054 GCF_056400005.1 Arthrobacter sp. 01L42
GCAACGCCGAACCCGCCCGGCTCCCCGGCTACGGCACCGTCCCCGCCGCCTGGGCCCGGGAACGCATCGGCGCCGGGACGAACGCCGAGGACCGGAACTTCAACACCTGGCTCCGCCGGCTCTACACCCACCCCGGCACCGGCGAGCTCATCGCCATGGACTCCCGCGCCCGGCTCTTCCCACCCGGGCACCGCCGCTTCATCCAAACCAGAGACGACACCTGCCGCACCCCCTACTGCGACGCGCCCATCCGCCACCTGGACCACATCATTCCCTGGCACACCGGCGGCCCGACCACCACGGACAACGCCGCCGGCCTCTGCGAAGCCTGCAACCACACCAAAGAAACCCACGGCTGGAAAGCACGCCCCAGCCCCGAAGCCGCACCCGGATCCGCCTCGAGCATCGGCGCGAGGCACCCCATCGAACTCACCACCCCCACCGGCCACACGTACCGTTCCACCGCGCCGCCGTTGCCCGGAACACCGCTCCGGCCATCAGCCACAGACCAGCCGGGCTCCCGCCACCGGCACCAGCTCCGGCACCAAGCCAAAACGCTCAGGCGTGGAAAACCCAAAGTTGGGGCAGCGGCATAGGGACCCGTCCGCTGGCTGCCGTGCAGGCCCGAACGAACATTGGCTCGGCCTCGGGGCACAGTTGCCGGGCGACGGGCCGCTATTCGAAGCACTCGATTCGCGGCTCTTGCCCTCGGCTCCGCCACGCTTCATCGCATCCAGCAGGTCAGCGGCAAAGAAAAGCGCCCGACCACCTGGGCGGCGGCGAACGTCAGGCCTGCAGGTACCTTCGCGATCTCGCTAAGAGACGGCTCGGACACTTCCGTGTCCCGAACAACCCGGAGTCATCAGATGGTTACCTGCAGGCGCTTTAAGCCTACGCCCGCCTCACGGCCGTCACCAGAGGGCGCGTTGACTCATAAAAAACCTCCGCTTAGCCCGATACGTTGCCTCATATGAAAAGGTCCGGGAAGGGTGGGGGCGCGGACATCCTTGAGGGATGGGATTGACGATGGGCGAACGCAAGGCTGTCACGAAGCACCTGGCCGAGTCCTACCGGGCCGGTGACCGGGCCAGGAAGGGGGGCCCTGGACATTACCGACGGGCAGGCGGCACTGCTGGCCCGCATGAGCGCGGCGACCATCGACCGGCGGCTGGCGGGCCAGCGGGCGAAGCTGTTACCGCGGGGCCGGTCCCACACCAAGCCCGGGTCGCTGCTGAAGTCCCAGATCCCGATCCGCACCTGGGCGCAGTGGGACGATGCGGTGCCCGGTTTCGTCGAGATCGATCTGGTCGGGCACGAGGGCTCGAACAGTTCCGGGCAGTTCTGCTTCACCCTCACGGTCACGGACATCGCGACCGGCTGGACCGTGAACCGGTCCGTGCCGAACAAGGCGCAGAAGCACGTCTTCGCGGGCCTGCAGCACGTCCTCGCTGTCTTCCCGTTTCCCGTCATCGGCATCGATTCGGATAACGGCAGCGAGTTCATCAACAACGAGCTCTTCGAGTTCTGCGTGCAGCACCGCATCACCTTCACCCGGTCCCGTCCGAGCAACAAGAACGACGGCGCCCACGTGGAGCAGAAGAACTGGTCCCGGGTCCGTGAGCTGGTCGGCTACCTGCGTTATGACACCGCCGCGGAACTGGAGCTGCTCAACGAGATYTGGGAGCTGGACCGGATCTTCACCAACTATCTGTTGCCCCAGCAAAAACTCRTCGCCAAGGTCCGCCGCGGAGCCAAGGTGAGCAAAACACATGACCGGGCAGCGACGCCGCACCGGCGCGCCGCAGCCGACCCGGCCCTGGCACGGATGCCCGTGATCCGGATGAACGCCCAATACAAGAAGATCAGGCCGGCCGCCCTCTCACGGCAGATCCTTGCCCTGACCGGCCGGCTTGAAGCCCTCACCACTGCCAAACAGCCCGCCCCGGTCAAACCCGCCGTGAACGAACGGTGGAACCGCCCCGGCAGCCGGAGGATTTCATCTGAGGCAACGACCCCACGTTCCCGGAGGTATTGACGTGAGGCAACAGGGAGGG
>NZ_JBFTSL010000045.1:0-1271 GCF_056400005.1 Arthrobacter sp. 01L42
CCCGACTACCGCGTCATCTCCGCCACCGTGCTGGCTGATGGCCGGCGCCAGATCATCGTTGAAACAGACCAGCCACCGGGCTGCCCGAGCTGCGGTGTTGTCGCGACGCGGCGGAAGGAACGTCGCTTCCAGCGGATCCGGGACATCCCGGTCGCCGGCGCCGTAGAGGTGCTCTGGTCCAAGTACCGCTGGCATTGCGAGGAACGGGCCTGCCCGCGGCTCTCGTTCTTTGAATCCACCGCCCAGGTCCCGCGCCGCGCCCGTTCCACCGGACGGCTCCGGGACCACGTCGTTGACGCRGTCATCAGTTCCGGCCGGGCCGTGTCCGAGACCGCCGCCGCGTTCGCGGTGTCCTGGTGGATGGTCCGTGCCGCGCTGACCGAAGCCTGTCTTCTCACGCTGCCGGACGTGGATGAGCTCAGGCCGCGGATGCTGGGCATCGACGAACACCGGTTCCGGTCCGTGCGGTACTTCCGTGACCCGGACTCCAGCTCATGGATCCGGCAYGAGCCGTGGATGACGACCATCGTGGATCTGGACACCGGSCAGGTCCTGGGGATCGTCGACGGCCGGGACCACAAGGGCGTCGGGGACTGGCTCTTCGCCCGCCCGCTTCAGTGGCGGCTGGGCGTGCAGGTCGTCGCGATCGACCCCTCGGCGGCGTTCCGCAAAGCGTTGAGGATGTGGCTGCCACGCACCGCTGTCGCGGTCGATCACTTCCACCTGGTCTCCCTGGCCAACCAGGCCATGACTGAGGCACGGCAGAACCTGTCCCAGCAGGTCAAGGGCCGCCGCGGCCGCAGCATCGACAAGGCATGGGCGCACCGGATGCTGCTCCTGCGGGCCGGCGACAAGCTCTCCGATACTGCAGCCCACCGGCTGGCTGAGGTCTTCGCCGCCGACGACCCGACCGGCAAGCTCCAGGCCGTGTGGAAAGTCAAGGAGCAGCTCAGGGCCCTGCTGCGCACCAACTCCCTGGCCGACGCCGCCGCCGCGAAAGAGGAACTCAAGGCCCTCGTCGAGGCCGCCGGAAGGCCGGAGACGAACAAGCTCTATCGCACGGTCTGCCGGTGGTGGAAGGAGATCGAAGTCCTCCCCGTCACCGGCGCCACCACCGGCARGGTCGAAGCCAACAACACCGGAATCAAGCACATCAAACGAACCGCCCGCGGCTACCGCAACCCAGTGAACTACAAATCGATTATTCTCATGAGAAGTGCCGTCCGGACGGCGGCATGACACTCATCCGGGAATCAATTTCCCCATGAACC
>NZ_JBFTSL010000046.1:0-1115 GCF_056400005.1 Arthrobacter sp. 01L42
GGACCTGTTGTGAAAATCATTGCCGCTGAAGTGTTCGTCACCAGCCCCTCCCGGAACTTCGTGACCCTGCGGATCACCACCGAGGACGGCGTGACCGGGATCGGGGACGCGACCCTGAACGGGCGCGAGCTCGCCGTGGCCGCCTATTTGAAGGAGCACGTCGCGCAGCTGCTGATCGGCAAGGACCCGCACCGGATCGAGGACACCTGGCAGTTCCTGTACCGGTCCTCGTACTGGCGCCGSGGCCCGGTCACGATGGCCGCGATCGCCGCGGTGGACATGGCGCTGTGGGACATCAAGGGCAAGCTCGCCGGGATGCCGGTCTACCAGCTCCTGGGCGGGGCGTCCCGGAACGGGCTGCGCGCCTACGGGCACGCCTCCGGCGCGGACCTGCCGTCCCTGTTCGATTCGGTCCGTGAGCACCTGGAACTGGGCTACAAGTCGATCCGGATCCAGACCGCGGTGCCCGGGATCAAGGCCGTCTACGGCGTCGCGGCCCAGGCCCAGGCCTCGGGGGAGCGCTACGACTACGAACCGGCCGGGCGCGGCGCGTTCCCGCAGGAAGAGGACTGGGACACCCGCGCCTACCTCCGCCACCTGCCCACCGTGTTCGAGGCGGTGCGCAACGAGTTCGGCCCGGAACTCCCGTTGCTGCACGACGGGCAYCACCGGATGACCCCGATCCAGGCCGCGAAGCTGGGCAAGGCGCTCGAACCCTACGACCTGTTCTGGCTCGAGGACTGCACCCCGGCCGAAAACCAGGARGCCCTGCGCCTGGTCCGGGCGCACACCACCACCCCGCTGGCGATCGGGGAAATCTTCAACACCGTCTACGACTACCAGGCCCTGATCAAGGAACAGCTGATCGACTACGTGCGGGCAGCCTCCACCCACTTCGGCGGGATCAGCCCGCTGAAGAAGGTGATGGACTACGCCGCGCAGTACCAGATCAAGTCCGGCTTCCACGGCCCCACCGACATCTCCCCGGTCGGGTTCGCCGCGCAGCTGCACGTGGGCCTGGCGATCCACAACTACGGCATCCAGGAATACATGCAGCACTCGGATGCGACCAACGAGGTCTTCGAACAATCCATGACCTTCGTCGACGGCTACCT
>NZ_JBFTSL010000047.1:0-1112 GCF_056400005.1 Arthrobacter sp. 01L42
CAAAGCCTTGGAAACTGCCTCGACCAAGCCGGCGACCAGCCCGGCCAAGGTCGATGCCTCTTTGGCGCAGCTGGCTCTCGCGACCCGGGAGTCCCTGAAGAGCCTCGGCTATGACTACGGGCCGCTGAGCGTCGCCGCCAAACTCCGACGCCAGGGGGTCCAACCGCCATCACGTGCCACCTTGGCCCGGATCTTCACCCGGGCCGGAGTCGTGGTCCCGGAACCGAGGAAGAAACCGCGCAGCGCCTACCAAAGATTCGTCTATCCAGAACCCAACGGCTGCTGGCAGATCGACTCGACGGAGTGGCTGCTGGCCGGCGGAGCCAGGGTGGCCATTTTCCAGCTCATCGACGATCATTCCCGCCTGGCACTGGCATCGCTGGTCGCAGACGCAGAGACATCCGAAGCGGCCATCCGGGTGGTGCGAATAGCTATCGATCGCCACGGAGTGCCCCAAAAGTTCCTATCGGACAACGGGGCGGCGTTCAATCCCACACGGAGGGGCCGCACCGGGGCCCTGGTGGAATACCTYAAGGCTCTCGGCGTCGTGCCGATCACCGGAAAACCCTACAAACCCACCACCCAGGGCAAGAACGAACGCTTCCACCGGACCCTGCACACCTACCTGAACCGCCATCCCCAGGCCGCGACCGTCGCCGAACTACAGGCCCGTGTCGATGTCTTCGACACGTACTACAACACCGAGCGTGAACACCAGGCGCTGCCGCCGGGCACGACCCCGGCCGAGGCGTGGAACGCCACCGCGACAGCCCTGCCGCCAGAGCCCCCGACCCCCGAAACCCGCAAACCCACACCCCGCCAGAGCGTGCAACGAAAGGTGGGGCGTCAGGGCGAAGTCACCGTCATCGGAATGCACTTCTACATCGGCACGAACCACGCAGGAGAACAGATCCACGTCCTCTACGACGACGAAACCATCATGTTCTTCGACGCACGGGGAACCGAAATCATCAGCCACCCGCGCCCGCCCAAAGGAACCGTCTACATCGGCCTCAACGGCACGGGCAGGCAACCGTCCACGAAGTCCTGAGACATGAACCGTCCACGATCAGTTGAGACATGAAGTGTCAACGATGAGGTGAGACAGCACA
>NZ_JBFTSL010000048.1:0-980 GCF_056400005.1 Arthrobacter sp. 01L42
TGCGGGTTCAGGGCGGTGACGAGGCCGATGGATTGTTCCACGGTGAGGCGAAGGTGTTCGGTGTTGGCGGTGATGCCCCGGACGCAGCGGGCCGTGAGGGTGCGGCACGCGGCTTCGAGGTGGGAGATGCTCTTGTGGAGGCTGTGGACGATGATGGGTTCGAAGGCGTTGAGCTGGAGCTGGCCGGCCTCGGCGGCCATGGTGATGGTGACGTCGTTGCCGATCACCTCGTAGGCCACCTGGCTGACCACTTCCGGGATGACCGGGTTGATCTTGCCGGGCATGATCGAGGAGCCGGACTGCACCGCGGGGAGGTTGATCTCGCCGAAGCCGGCGCGCGGGCCCGAGGAGAGCAGCCGGAGGTCGTTGCAGATCTTGGAGAGTTTCACGGCGACCCGCTTGAGCACGCCGGAGAGGTGCACGAAGGCGCCGACGTCCTGGGTGGCCTCGATCAGGTCCACGGCCGTGACGAGCGGCAGGCCGGTGATTTCGGCCAGGTGCCGGCAGGCGGCCTCGGCGTATCCGGCGGGGGCGTTCAGGCCGGTGCCGATCGCGGTGGCGCCGAGGTTGATTTCGTGGATCAGCAGGTCGGCCTCGGCCAGGCGGAGCCGGTCCTCGCCGATCGTGACGGCGTAGGTRCCGAACTCCTGGCCGAGCGTCATGGGGACGGCGTCCTGGAGCTGGGTGCGGCCCATTTTCACCACCGTGCGGAACTCGAGGGCYTTKGCGGCGAAGGCGTCTTCGAGYTCGGTGAGGGCCTGGAGCAGTTCCCGCGCCGCGAAGATCGTGCCGAGCTTGACCGCGGTGGGGTAGACGTCGTTGGTGGACTGGCTGAGGTTGACGTGGTCGTTGGGGTGCAGCCGGGCGTAGTCGCCCTTCGGGTGCCCGAGGATTTCCAGGGCCCGGTTGGCGATGACCTCGTTGGCGTTCATGTTCGAGGAGGTCCCGGCGCCGCCCTGGATGACGTCGACGACGAATTG
>NZ_JBFTSL010000049.1:0-619 GCF_056400005.1 Arthrobacter sp. 01L42
TAACACCCGAAGCCGGTGGCCTAACCCCTTGTGGGAGGGAGCTGTCGAAGGTGGGACTGGCGATTGGGACTAAGTCGTAACAAGGTAGCCGTACCGGAAGGTGCGGCTGGATCACCTCCTTTCTAAGGAGCACCTACAACCACCCTGCCCCGTGTATGCGGGTGTGGTGGGGTTGTCAGGAGTACGCCCGTTGCGCAGACGCAAGTTCTGCGGCGGGTGCTCACGGGTGGAATATCAACAAATAGGTGCCTGGCGGCACAGGCCGGCAGCTAGTACGGATGCTCTCTTGAGAGTGTCCTGGAACGCACGCCGGAATGAGCTGTTGGGTAGTGTTTGGCACACTGTTGGGTCCTGAGGCAACAGGACCGGGTTGCTGCGGCTTTGGCCGTGGCGGTTCCGGGACTAGTTTGTTTCTGGTTTCCTGGCTGCACCGATCACACGGTTGTTCCGCTCCTTTTGGGGGCGGGTACGTGTGTGGGGTGTGTGGTACGGGGTTGTTGTTTGAGAACTACATAGTGGACGCGAGCATCTTTTATAAGAAGCAATTTCCAAGAATATGAACCTGGATCTGATCCGTGATTGTGCTGCCGCCTTTGGGTGGTGGTTGGTTGCGGTCTGG
>NZ_JBFTSL010000050.1:0-603 GCF_056400005.1 Arthrobacter sp. 01L42
GAAAGTTGGTAACACCCGAAGCCGGTGGCCTAACCCCTTGTGGGAGGGAGCTGTCGAAGGTGGGACTGGCGATTGGGACTAAGTCGTAACAAGGTAGCCGTACCGGAAGGTGCGGCTGGATCACCTCCTTTCTAAGGAGCACCTACAACTTTCTCTGCCCCGTGTATGCGGGTGTGGTGGGGTTGTCAGGAGTACGCCCGTTGCGCAGACGCAAGTTCTGCGGCGGGTGCTCACGGGTGGAATATCAACAAATAGCGGCCGCCGGTTCTTCGCCGGCACCCAGTACGGTCCCCTGTGCTTCCTTTGGAAGTCCGGGTGGTCCTGGAACGGTGCGGGAGAGGGGATGCGCGGTTTAGTGTTTGGCACACTGTTGGGTCCTGAGGCAACAGGACCATGGCGCGGCCGCGTTGTCCTTCCCTTCGGGGGAGGGTGCGTGGCGGTGGTGTGGGACTTGTGTTTCTGGTTTCCTGGCTGCACCGATCACACGGTTGTTCTGCTCCTTTTGGGGGTGGGGTGTGTGTGGGGTGTGTGGTACGGGGTTGTTGTTTGAGAACTACATAGTGGACGCGAGCATCTTTTATAAGAAGCAATTTCCAAGAATAT
>NZ_JBFTSL010000051.1:0-574 GCF_056400005.1 Arthrobacter sp. 01L42
ATATTCTTGGAAATTGCTTCTTATAAAAGATGCTCGCGTCCACTATGTAGTTCTCAAACAACAACCCCGTACCACACACCCCACACACACCCCACCCCCAAAAGGAGCAGAACAACCGTGTGATCGGTGCAGCCAGGAAACCAGAAACAAACTAGTCCCGGAACCGCCACGGCCAAAGCCGCAGCAACCCGGTCCTGTTGCCTCAGGACCCAACAGTGTGCCAAACACTAAACCGCCCATCTCCTCTCCCGCACCGTTCCAGGACCACCCGCACTTCCAAAGGAAGCACAGGGGACCGTACTGGGTGCCGGCGAAGAACCGGCGGCCGCTATTTGTTGATATTCCACCCGTGAGCACCCGCCGCAGAACTTGCGTCTGCGCAACGGGCGTACTCCTGACAACCCCACCACACGGACATAACGCCCGGCAGGGTGGTTGTAGGTGCTCCTTAGAAAGGAGGTGATCCAGCCGCACCTTCCGGTACGGCTACCTTGTTACGACTTAGTCCCAATCGCCAGTCCCACCTTCGACAGCTCCCTCCCACAAGGGGTTAGGCCACCGGCTTCGGGTGTTA
>NZ_JBFTSL010000052.1:0-570 GCF_056400005.1 Arthrobacter sp. 01L42
TGTACTGGGCCATCAGGTTGGTGACACCCGGGTAATGGGTGTGGTTCCGATGCCGGTGTGGATGCGTTCAGTGTTGTAGTGCTGGAGCCAGGGCGCAAGTGCGGCTTGGCGGTGGTTGCTGCTGGTGAAGATCTGCCGGTAGGCCCATTCGGTTTGCAGGGTCCGGTTGAAGCGTTCGGCTTTGCCGTTGGTCCAGGGGCAGTGGGGCTTGATGAAGCGCTGGACGGCTCCGAGGTCCGTAACGGCCTGACGGAACGCAGCGGAGTTGCGGTAGGCGAAGGCGTTGTCGGTGATGACGCGTTCGATCCGGTGGATGCCGTGCCCGGCGAAGTAGCCTGCGGCGCGGGTGAGGAACCCGGCTGCGGTGGCGCCCTTCTCGTCGGGGAGGACCTCGGCGTAGCCGATGCGGGTGTGGTCATCGATCGCGACGTGGACGTAGTCGTAACCGATTCCGCGTCCCTTGACCTGCTCCGAGCGGCCGTGGGCCCGCCAGCCGCCACCTTCCGGGATGCGTCCGAGCTTCTTGACGTCCAGATGGACCAGTTCCCCGGGCCGTGCCCGTTCGTACCG
>NZ_JBFTSL010000053.1:0-534 GCF_056400005.1 Arthrobacter sp. 01L42
GGCGTGCGCGCCGCGCCCGGCGATCCGGGCCACAGGCTCCAGGCCCAGGAGCCCGGCGAGCTTCTCCGCCGAGGACCCGGGACGGATGCCCTCGTCGCGGACCAGGTCCGTGCCCGGGACCGGGACGACGAGGTTGTCGTAGAAACCCTCGTCCCAGGCCGCGGCGGCGAGGTTGTGGGAGGCGGCGGAGAACTCGTCCTGCTGCTCGCGAGTCACGCCGTACTTCTCCCGGAGCCGTTCGGTGGCCTCGCCCAGGGAGATGGTCCAGTCCGCCGGCATGGCCCGGTTCACCAGCCGCCAGCCCAGCGTGGTGGAGGCCAGGGTCAGGTCCCCGGCCGGGTAGGGCCTCTCGGTCTTCGGCAGCACCCACGGGGCCCGGGACATGGATTCGGCGCCGCCGATCAGCATCAGCTCGGCGTCGCCGGTGTTGATCTGGCGGGAGGCGATGATCGCCGCGTCCAGGGAGGACCCGCAGAGCCGGTTGACCGTGGTGCCCGGGACCGAGACGGGCAGCCCGGCCAGCAGGGTGCCCAT
>NZ_JBFTSL010000054.1:0-513 GCF_056400005.1 Arthrobacter sp. 01L42
CCTTCCAGGCCGGCGGGGCCCACGGGATTCCGGCGAAGGTTTCCGCCGTGACCTTCAACCTCACCGTCACCGAGCCACGGTTGATCGGGTTTATCACCGCCTACGCCTCCGGGACACAGCGGCCCGGTTCGTCCAACGTGAACTTCCTCSCCGGCCAGACAGTCGCGAACTCCGTCACCGTACCGGTCGGCGCCGACGGCAAGGTCACCTTGTTCAACCGCTCYTACGGCACCACRCATCTCATTGCCGACGTCTCCGGCTACTACCTGCCCGGGGTCCCGGACGTGCCGGGGGCGTTCGTCCCGACGGAACCGTCCCGCTTCCTGGACACGCGGACTTCTGCTGCAGTGCCCCCGGACGGGAGCGTGTCCTTCCAGGCCGGCGGGGCCCACGGGATTCCGGCGAAGGTTTCCGCCGTGACCTTCAACCTCACCGTCACCGAGCCACGGTTGATCGGGTTTATCACCGCCTACGCCTCCGGGACACAGCGGCCCGGTTCGTCCAACGTGAACT
>NZ_JBFTSL010000055.1:0-446 GCF_056400005.1 Arthrobacter sp. 01L42
TGGCAGCGTCGGGGCGCCGGGAAGTAAGCTCGGTCAAGGCTCGTAGTCCTGTCATCGATGAATGCGTCAAGAACATCCATCACAACAGGGCTACGGGCCCCTCGCGTCTAAAGACACGAGCCCGAATTCACCACCAACCGCGGAGAGCCGTCAACGACGTGGTCCCGGAGCCGTCCGGTGGAACGGGCACGGCGCGGGACCTGGGCGGTGGATTCAAAGAACGAGAGCCGCGGGCAGGCCCGTTCCTCGCAATGCCAGCGGTACTTGGACCAGAGCACCTCTACGGCGCCGGCGACAGGGATGTCCCGGATCCGCTGGAAGCGACGTTCCTTCCGCCGCGTCGCGACAACACCGCAGCTCGGGCAGCCCGGTGGCTGGTCTGTTTCAACGATGATCTGGCGCCGGCCATCAGCCAGCACGGTGGCGGAGATGACGCGGTAGTCGGG
>NZ_JBFTSL010000056.1:0-443 GCF_056400005.1 Arthrobacter sp. 01L42
GTGAGAGGCCCCCAGCCAGACCACTGGGTTGATAGGCCGGATGTGGAAGCGAGGACTAACGACTCGTGAAGCTGACCGGTACTAATAGGCCGATAACTTACACCACACACTCTTCCCGTGAACGGATTCAAAAGACGTTCACACCAGGGGGAGGGTACAAAGAAACAAGACTGCTTGCGTCCACTATGTGGTTCCCAAACAACAAACCCGTCACCGACGGCACGTTGCGACAGGAACAAAACCACAACACCACACCTGCGGCCAAGGCCGCAGCGAACATGTTGTAACCACAGATTTCCCCACCCCCGCCAACAGCGGGCACGGTGGCGGAGCAAGGGTTACGGCGGTCATAGCGTGGGGGAAACGCCCGGTCCCATCCCGAACCCGGAAGCTAAGACCCACAGCGCCGATGGTACTGCACCCGGGAGGGTGTGGGAGAGTAG
>NZ_JBFTSL010000057.1:0-443 GCF_056400005.1 Arthrobacter sp. 01L42
AACTGCCGGGCTCTGTACAAACCGCGCCGGCCAACCCTGAACCGCCAAACGCCAGGGACGCCCGCCCGGCAACACAGTGAGTCTGTGAGTCCGTGAGTCTGTAGGCCCGTCCAATTCAGAGGTCCTGCTGGGAACCGCAGCCCACCCTGGACCCTGACACTCCGGACCCCGGAAGTCACGAACTCCGGGAGTCTGTCTGTACGTGAGTCACAGAGTCGGTGATTACCCCCTTCAGGCGCCGACCATGCAGTCCCGGCGAGCYACTTCCGAACCGCGTAAGTCTGTCACTCTGTCATATCCGTACTCACGGAACTGCCGGGCTCTGTACAAACCGCGCCGGCCAACCCTGAACCGCCAAACGCCAGGGACGCCCGCCCGGCAACACAGTGAGTCTGTGAGTCCGTGAGTCTGTAGGCCCGTCCAATTCAGAGGTCCTGCTGGGA
>NZ_JBFTSL010000058.1:0-429 GCF_056400005.1 Arthrobacter sp. 01L42
TGTGTGAGAGGCCCCCAGCCAGACCACTGGGTTGATAGGCCGGATGTGGAAGCGAGGACTAACGACTCGTGAAGCTGACCGGTACTAATAGGCCGATAACTTACACCACACACTCTTCCCGTGAACGGATTCAAAAGACGTTCACACCATGGGGAGGGTACAAAGAAACAAGACTGCTTGCGTCCACTATGTGGTTCCCAAACAACAAACCCGTCACCGACGGCACGTTGCGACAGGAACAAAACCACAACAAAATAACAACACCACAGCTGCATTCGCTGCAGCGGCCATGTTGTAACCACAGATTTCCCCACCCCCGCCAACAGCGGGCCGGTGGCGGAGCAAGGGTTACGGCGGTCATAGCGTGGGGGAAACGCCCGGTCCCATCCCGAACCCGGAAGCTAAGACCCACAGCGCCGATGGTACTGC
>NZ_JBFTSL010000059.1:0-410 GCF_056400005.1 Arthrobacter sp. 01L42
GCCCGGCAAATTCAACCAATTCAATACAATAAATTGGTATCAACAAACTTGGCACACTATTGAGTTCTCAAACAACAGACACACCCGGCACCACCACAACCAACAATCAGTCAAGGATCGCTCCGGAGCAACTTTTCAAACTTACCCGAGTCCGGACCGCTTTGCAAATCAGCGTTTCCGCGACCCGCAAACCATCCAACCCGCCCCACCCGAACCCGGAGCGCACAAAACGCCGACCAGATCCGGTCTTGAAATTTAGGGGATTGGCCGCCTCCGGTTCCCAGCATTTCCGCTGGTCTCCCTCGCGGCGACTTAGAAAACAATACACCCACCACGCCCCCACCGCAACTCCACCCCCCACACCCACCCCACCACCCAAAAACCCCGCCACCACAACCCAAAACCACCCG
>NZ_JBFTSL010000060.1:0-406 GCF_056400005.1 Arthrobacter sp. 01L42
GTCGGAGTTTGGCGGCGACGCTCAGCGGCCCGTAGTCATAGCCGAGGCTCTTCAGGGACTCCCGGGTCGCGAGAGCCAGCTGCGCCAAAGAGGCATCGACCTTGGCCGGGCTGGTCGCCGGCTTGGTCGAGGCAGTTTCCAAGGCTTTGGTCGTCCCCCCGGCGGCAGCCGCGGCCCGGATCTTGTAAAACCAGGCCCGGGACACCTTATGACGTTCGCAGAACTGTGTAACCGCACCCCTCTCAGCGTCGTCAGGCCATGTCGCCACCAAATGCCGGATCTTGATATCGGGGTGCATTTTGCTCATGACCCGAGCAAAACCGGTCCGAGTGTCCACGATGTCCTGAGACACACTGTCCACGATGTCTTGAGACAGAAACGTCCATTAAGTCATGAGACTCCACAG
>NZ_JBFTSL010000061.1:0-374 GCF_056400005.1 Arthrobacter sp. 01L42
CTACTCTCCCACACCCTCCCGGGTGCAGTACCATCGGCGCTGTGGGTCTTAGCTTCCGGGTTCGGGATGGGACCGGGCGTTTCCCCCACGCTATGACCGCCGTAACCCTTGCTCCGCCACCGTGCCCGCTGTTGGCGGGGGTGGGGAAAACTAGTGGTTACAACATGGCCGCTGCAGCGAATGCAGCTGTGGTGTTGTTATTTTGTTGTCGGTTCCGGTGCAACAGTGCCGTCGGTGACGGGTTTGTTGTTTGGGAACCACATAGTGGACGCAAGCAGTCTTGTTTCTTTGTACCCTTCCCTGGTGTGAACGTCTTTTGAATCCGTTCACGGGAAGAGTGTGTGGTGTAAGTTATCGGCCTATTAGTACCGGTC
>NZ_JBFTSL010000062.1:0-364 GCF_056400005.1 Arthrobacter sp. 01L42
GCCACCTACACGGCGGGCAACAACATCGCCATCACGCAGAACGGTGCGGAGGTGCAGATCGCCACCAGCGCCACGCCCAGCTTCACCAGCGTGACCACGGGCGGCACAGTGCTGAACAACAACGGCCTCACGATCACGGGCGGACCGAGCGTGACGAACACCGGCATCAACGCCGGCAACACGGTCATCACCAACGTGGCACCCGGCGTGGCGCCCACCGATGCGGTGAACGTGACCCAGCTGGGCGACACGGTGGCGGCCAACAAGACCAAGTACTACAGCGTGAACGACAACGGGGTGGCGGGAGCCAACGTCAACAACGACGGCGCGCAGGGCATCAACTCCATCGCCGCGGGCGTGGGTG
>NZ_JBFTSL010000063.1:0-357 GCF_056400005.1 Arthrobacter sp. 01L42
GATTCGGCGCCGCCGATCAGCATCAGCTCGGCGTCGCCGGTGTTGATCTGGCGGGAGGCGATGATCGCCGCGTCCAGGGAGGACCCGCAGAGCCGGTTGACCGTGGTGCCCGGGACCGAGACGGGCAGCCCGGCCAGCAGGGTGCCCATCCGGGCGACGTTGCGGTTCTCCTCGCCGGCRCCGTTCGC
The DNA here is from genome assembly GCF_056400005.1 of Arthrobacter sp. 01L42. Lineage (NCBI taxonomy): Bacteria > Bacillati > Actinomycetota > Actinomycetes > Micrococcales > Micrococcaceae > Arthrobacter > Arthrobacter sp. 01L42. The sequence goes on from NZ_JBFTSL010000063.1 coordinate 189, forward strand.
GTTGCCGAACACCACCTCATCGATCCGCTCCACGTCCAGGGCCGGGGCACGCTTCACGGATTCGCGGATCACGTGCGCGGCGAGGTCATCCGGGCGGATCCCGGCGAGGCCGGAACCGAACTTCCCGAACGGCGTCCTCACAGCGTCATAGATAAATGCCTGATTCATG
>NZ_JBFTSL010000064.1:0-356 GCF_056400005.1 Arthrobacter sp. 01L42
GCAGTACCATCGGCGCTGTGGGTCTTAGCTTCCGGGTTCGGGATGGGACCGGGCGTTTCCCCCACGCTATGACCGCCGTAACCCTTGCTCCGCCACCGGCCCGCTGTTGGCGGGGGTGGGGAAATCTGTGGTTACAACATGGCCGCTGCGGCGTGTGGCCGCAGGTGTGGTGTTGTTATTTTGTTGTGGTTTTGTTCCTGTCGCAACGTGCCGTCGGTGACGGGTTTGTTGTTTGGGAACCACATAGTGGACGCAAGCAGTCTTGTTTCTTTGTACCCTTCCCTGGTGTGAACGTCTTTTGAATCCGTTCACGGGAAGAGTGTGTGGTGTAAGTTATCGGCCTATTAGTACCGGTC